>CAKAPZ010000091.1 GCA_916720015.1 uncultured Atopobium sp.
GTATACGTCTTTTTGACAGATTATCTGACTTAGGTGTGTTTTGAACTACCTCCTATTTCTCGTGTCCAAGAGATAGGAGGTAGTTCAATCGGAGGCTCTTTTTAGTTGCAGGTTTTATGTGCTCGCAGCTCAGTGCTCGCCGTGCTCGTGGTGCTCGTGACCTGCGTGCTCGCAGTGCTCATGCACGCAGTGACCGTGCTCGTGGTCGCAATGCGAGTGATCGTGCTCGTCAGCCAAGTCCGACTGCTCGTGCCAAAACGCTGGAACAAACACCTCGCGAAGTCCATGACGCAGCAGGTCGCGGCCAATAAACACACACCTAGACTCTTCCTGAGGTTCGTCACCCGTAATGGCCCACGCACGCTCCACCAAGTCAAACTTGACCCACTGATTACCACAAGGCAGCGTACCCTTTGCACGAGCAAGCTTTCCAAACACGCCAGCAGACGCCGCATCCAAAAGCCAAATCAAATGCGTTGGACTGGGAAGCTCAGCGTGAGTGAGAGCCATAGTCTCCAGGTCAGGCCCCTCGTCCTTCTCGCTAGCTGGATCTTTAAGAACAGAACCGTCAAGCGCGCGAGTCAGCAGAGCATTCCACCACTCGTCGGGAATATCAGCATACGAGGACTCGGCGATAACCTCTGCCTGCGGATTCATCTCTGCCGCAAGCTGCTTAATGGGCTCGGCAGCATCCTCGCTACCTGGAGCAAGCTTTGAAACCACCACGCTCGCGGCGGCGCTCAGCTGATTGTCAAAAATCTCTGGAAAATCGGTGCGCTGATTCTGCCACGAAACGGCATCGACCACGGTAACCGGCGCCAGTAAACTAATGCGTTCCCAGGCCACCTGATTCACGTTATCAAGAATGCTCTGCAGCTTAGCCACGCCAGTTGGTTCAACAATTAAATACTCGGGGTCGATGGTGTTTGAAATGGTCAGCACCGACGTCGCAAAATCCTGCTTGCCCGAACAGCAAATGCAATTCTCGGTGGACTCCCAAACCTTGAGGTCGGAGTCCTGCCTCAGGCGACGCGCATCGATGTCTGCCTGGCCATATTCATTCTCGTAGATAGCAAAATCACGCCCAGTCCGGCGCACGAGCTCCTGAATGAAGGTGGTTTTACCAGCTCCAAGAAAGCCTGATACAACAAGGATTTTCATGAATACAACCGCTTTCTAAACTCCGTTGGCGCCGCGCTCTTGTTGGCTCTGCCAGCGCGTTTCGCCGGCGTTTACCAGCGCGTTTGGCGTCCACCAACGCAAAAAGCTGGCGAGAAAACCGAACTTCTCGCCAGCTTAAACGTACTAAATCACGCTACCTGATTGGTTACCTAGTCGATAACAACAACTGGCTTGATGAGGTCAGCTGGCTTATCACGCATGGTGAAGAGAGCCTCCTCGAGGTGATCCCAGCCGTGATAGAGGTGAGTAACCTCTGGGTGAAGGTCAAGACGGCCGGAAGTGACCAGGCTGGAGAGCTTCTCCATGCGCAGACGGCCGCCAGGCATAAGGCCGCCACGGATGTCCTTGTGGCCCATACCAACGCCCCACTCGACGCGAGGAATGTTGACGTAGTCGCCGGAGCCCAGGTAGTTGACGTTACCAATCTTTCCGCCAGGCTTGAGTGCCTTGACAGCGTCCTCGAAGGTCTCGCAACCGCCGCCGTCGACGCAGACGCGGTCAACGCCCTTGCCACCGGTGAGCTCCATGACCTGCTCCCAGATTGGGCCATCCTTGTAGGAGATGAAGTCAGTTGCGCCGTAGCCCTTAGCTGCCTCAACGCAGACTGGACGGGTGCCAACAGCAATGATGCGAGAAGCACCGTGGAGTGCAGCACCAGCAACGGACATAAGGCCGACAGGTCCAATGCCGATGACCAAGACGGTGTCGCCGAACTCAACGCCAGCCAGCTCAACTGCGTGGAAGCCGGTTGGAACCATGTCGGAAAGGATGCAGGCGTCTGCTGGATCCATGCCCTCTGGCATGTGAGCAAGGTTGCCGTCAGCGTCGTTTACATGGAAGTACTCGGAGAAGACGCCGTCCTTGAAGTTGGAGAACTTCCAGCCAGCAAGCATGCCACCGGAGTGCATGGAGTAGCCAGCCTGAGCCTCAAGGGAGTTCCAGTCTGGAGTAATTGCAGGAACGAGGACGCGATCGCCAGGCTTGAAGTCCTTGACGCACTCGCCAACCTCAACAACCTCTGCGGAGCACTCATGACCAAGAATCATGTTGTGGCGGTCGCCGATTGCGCCCTCCCACAGAGTGTGAATATCAGAAGTACAAATTGCGACCGCAAGTGGCTTGCAGATTGCGTCCAGAGGACCACACTTTGGTGTCTCCTTCTCAATCCAGCCGGACTCGCCGATCTTGAGCATTGCATAACCCTTCATAAAACCCTCCTAAAATCTGTGTTTCTGCAGTTGAAACACTACCTACCTCGTGGAGGAGCACGCCTTTTGCGTGACACTGACGAGGCTTATAAACGTTTTTGCGAAAGCTCGCGTGCACGAGCGATCACTCGCAAACATCCGCGATTACTCGTGAAGTACATTTTCAAGTACTTTTTCGCGCAAAGCTAGAACGAAACCGTGAAAGGTTGAGCAGACTTTCATGAATTTTAGTTTGGCGAGAAATGCGGTTTGCAAATATCCGATATTTGCGCACGTAGACAATGCGTACGCTAACATACCGCTCGACAAACCCCCGACCGATGAGAAACAACGCTTATCGGCGAACGGTTACCGTTCACCGAATCAAATGGGCAACTGTCCACTTTTGTGTTGTAAGCGAGCGGCACCGAGTGGTATACACCGGCGCTTTGTGATGAAACAACGAATTAAAATTCAGCTTCTTAAGCTGATTGTTATAATTCTAGTAAATGGGTTTCTCGCCAACTGGTGACTGAAAAAACTCAGTTCTTATGAAGGAGACTGAATGATTCTTGATAGCATACTTAGGGATTTCGGAGTTCACCTTGACTGGCAATATGTGCTCTCATACACACTCTTACTAGCTCCAGCTGTTGTTCCAGGTGTGCTGTTTATTTACTCTTTTATCAAAGAACCTCGTCAATTCAGAAATGCGCTTTTTCTATTTGCAGCCCTTACATGGACCTCTGTTCTTTTAGTTTTTAAGCTTAATAGCTATATTCTAGGATTAGTTTTAGTTATCATAGTAGTTGCAACACCGTTTTTGACCATAGGTTTTCTACTTATTAATACGATAATTGTGGCTTGAATTCTCAAAGCAAGTGCAACATTTGGTGATGGTAGACTTCCCAAGGGCACTTCCAACCCAGACGCTTACGTGGCCTTAAATTGAGTTCATTATATACTGCCTCAATCTCTCTATCACTAATCGATGAGAGGTCTGTACCTTTTGGAAAATACTCTCTGATGAGACCGTTAGTATTTTCATTGGTGCCTCTTTGCCAGGGATGATGTGGAAGACAGAAGTAGATACTTACTCCGATAGCTTCTTGAAGTTCTGCTGCTCGGGCAAACTCAGATCCACGATCAAGCGTTATGGTTTTTACTACCTCACCTCTCAAAGCTTGCTGTATAGCTACATTGACATCGGCACTAGACCCTGATGCAGCTTTGCCACCAACAAGGTAGCCGCTCATACGGTCAACTTGTGTGACCAGGCGTGGCCCTTTAGCTTTACCGATGACAGTATCTCCTTCCCAGTCTCCAATACGTTGGCGATCTGCAACCTCTTTTGGTCTTTCGACAAGTTCATGAGTTATCCGTATTTTGCCTCTGCGCTCTATGAGGTGTTTTGTGTGTCGTCGTTTACCTCGGTGTCTGAGTCTTCTACGTACAGACTGTACACCTGGAAGTTCACAGTCTAGTTTCCCTGAGTGTATGGCTCTATATATAGTGCTACAGCTGACAGGAGCGTATGAAAGTTCTAAGTGTAGTCTGCCTGCAATCTGCTCAGGTGAGAAGTGGCGACTACAGATAAGAAAGACAATACGTGCACGAAGGTTTGGATCATCTAGTAGTGTCCGTTTCTTGCAAGCCTGACGTCGAGCATCGGTCTTTCTCTGAGCAGTCGAAGCCCTATAACAAAGATGCGCCACTCCAATGATTGTCCAACCGTTTCTTTTAATCTCCCGTGAAATACTTGATTTGTTTCGTCCGAGCTTACGAGCAATCTGGCTTATACTTTCATGATTTTTCCAGCAGACCATAATGTCTTCGCGCTCTTCAATGCTAAGATGGCTATAGTGACCCATGGAAATCCTTTCAATGAACGTTGTCGTAAGCGCCATTGTAGACCCATGGGCCACTACCTTGTCTTTTGTTGTTGCACTAGCAATGAAAATTCAAGCCTGAAAACATCAAAGAATCGGTGGATTTGCCTGATTTTGTTAAAGATTCTGTGTCCCAAATACAGATTCTTTGCACTTTTCAGGCAGAGTTCTCGGGACGTGACCTTGAATCCGGGGTGGTGGCGGGTGGTTTTCATGGACGCTCGCATGGAGCCTGATTTTCTCGCCAGGTCTGAGTGATTTGCCGCTTGAATTCTCAAAGCAAGTGCAACGTTTGGTGATGGTAGACTTCCCAAGGGC
>CAKAPZ010000092.1 GCA_916720015.1 uncultured Atopobium sp.
AACAGAGTCGCTGCTCGGTGGGTCTTCTCGCCATGTGATGGGTGACTATAGCAGGGTAGTGCCACCTCAGCACTTCCTCAGAACAATGGAAAAGACCAATAGGCCACTCGCGCTTTGTGCAGAGCCCTGCATGGGCAAGACTATGTTTTTGCGTGAGTTGGCGGATTATGCGCAGTCACACGGATGGACTGTGTACGAAATCTCTCTTTCTAGTTTGTCGGCTAAAGAGGCAACTCAGATTCTTACTAAGAAAAGCACTTCTATCTGCAATGCTAAGAAATCAAAGGCGGTTAAAAGGTTAGTTCTTATTGATGATTTTCCTCCATCTGACGAGTATTTTGTTGCTCGCCAGGTTAAATCAATTGCGCGTCTTCGTATGGCTGGCTGTCTTGTTGCGATTTCTTTATCTCCTGAAGCTCGTCAGTTAATCGACGAAGTCCCTAGCGTGTATGTTTTGGGAAAGAATGAGCTGCTCACGTTTATGCCTGGAATAGATAATTCTGAACAATCAATTTTGACTAATATGAGATTGACTCGCGGTATTCCAACGCTCGTTTATTCTTTGCCAGTTACATTTTGCGAGCACGAAGATGCGGATGTGCCAATTACGTATCTAACTAGTCTTGCTTGCGTTTCATCGTACATGCTCAGAAGTTCGCTTGGCATTGAGGAACTTAGGCTCAGGCTAGGCATGATGTTGCTCGGTGTTGGCTCATTTGATGATTTGAGCCGTATATGCGGACAAGTTGATCTTGAGTATTTGGCCAAGATAGAGCAAGATGCGCCTTTCTTTGGCGTGCATGTAGAAACTAGGCGTTTCTCGTGTCTTCATGTTACAAGATTTGATTTGTTGAACTTTAATAAACAGGAGCTTGTGGCTCTAGCGGGTAAACATGAAAAGCTTGTTCTGAAAGCTATAGCCCTGCTTATTGATAGAGAAGATTTCTCTAAGGCTGCGTTTGTGAGCTCACTGGTTAGAGAAGAGATTATCTGGGAAATTGTTCTTTCTCATGCAGCGGAATTTGCAGACGCTGGATATATCGAGCTGGTAGATAACGCACTTACCGCCACGCATTCTGACTGTACGCTCGATAACTCAAGTAAAAAAGCTGCTAAGGGAATGGTAGATTCGCTGTCTAGTGCTAAGGGGCCAATAAATACTAAAGATGCTGATAAGGCATTCAAAAATCTCACTTCATTTAACGGATTTCTTAAGCAAACGGCATATATGACTTTACTGAAGTTGATTTTGCAAAAGCCTCTGCCACCTTTGAAGGAAGACCTTGAGCTGGGTCCACTAGAGAAGAAAATTGCTCTACATAAACGCGCAATTGATTTAGCTGTGCAAGGAAATTTTAAGTATGCCCTTCAGCTGCTGCTTCTTGAGCAGCAGTATGAGAAAGCTGCATCACTAACCTCGTCAATTCAAGCTGTTGACGTGGAATTGCTTTACGCATTGCTGGGTGTATATCAGAAAGAATTTGATGCGCGCACCTCAGGCTCGCTCTCCTTTTTACAAGAAGGTGAGGCCGGAGGCGTAAAGGGGTCTGTAGGACTACTTAAATGCGTTCGCTACCTTTTTGAAAAAAGCTCTTCTGTGGGCGACTTATACGATACCGAGCAGCTCATCAGCCAAGCAGAACTGCAGGGTAATCGTATGATTCAAGTGCCCGCACTTCTTATTGGAGCTCTTCTCAGCCTCAGAAGCAGAGCATATCCCAAAGCGCAGCTCCAAGCGAGAAGGGCGGTGCTGCTGAGTAGGGAATGGGATTCACTATATGTGGTGCAAGTCGGAAGGATCATTGAAGATATTGCGGGATTTTTCTTGGGCGTTAAACCTACGGAGAAAAGCCTTGAGGCAATTACCCATCCATCGCTAAAAGCTGCATGTAGAACAATATATAAAGCTCTCTTTAAGAGTGTAAACGGACATGCTCCCGTTTGGCTGGATGCGGTTGAGTATGGAGTTCCTGAAAATGCCATGTGGCTTGTGAGGGCACTTCTGTCTGATGAGTCTGAGTTTCAGCAGTGCTTAGAACGAGAAATGCCAGAAGAATGGCTCCATTACCTACGTTCAAACGAGGGAAAACGAGACATAACAAAATGGAGAGTATCTCGGCAAGGAGCAGGGGATGCTTGGACTGAAGACTCCGCTCTGAAGAGCCTGCACGTAGAGAAGGTAAATAACGCTTACCCAGGAGTTTACCTTGCTCTTCTCGGCAGATTTAGTTTGTCGGTTCAAGGAGAAGAGATTGTCGGCAGAAAAATTGCCTATCGATCGGCAAAGGCGCTACTTGTGTATCTGGCGCTTGCCCACAATCACATGAGCTTTAGGTCGCAGATTGCGCAGCAGATTTGGCCGGAGGCTGATCAGGCACATTGGCAAGAGCGCCTGTATCAAGCAACTCGAGTTATTCGCAAAGAGGTCCAGGAGATTCAGACAGATTGTGAGCCTTTGGAAGCATCTCGGATTGAAAAGACACTTGGTTTTAATCCCCAGCAGGTGACCGTAGATATTGATATTTTTACGCGATTAGCAAAGAGTGTGGCGTCATCGAACAGCGATGAAGACATAGTGCATCTGGCTAAGCAGGCGGAAGAGCTGTACCAAGGGGATTTGTATCTTCCTGAGGATGAATGCTTTAGGTTTGCAGATCCCATTCGTGTTGCCCTGAGAGATCAATACATAGATACCATGGTAACGGCTTCGGCGGCTGCTTTGAGGATTACTCACTATACGCTTGCGGTGCATTTTGCAGAGCTCGCCTACCTTGTTGATGATATGCGAGAGGACACACTTATGGCGCTCATTCAGGCACTGAGAAAATGTGGTCGGGCGCAGGATGCGCAGCATTACTACGATTTGTACGTGCAGAAATACGTTATGAAGCGTAGAAAAATGCCGTCTAAACAGCTCAGGATGATTGCAGGTGCAGAAAAGGGAAAAGAATCAATAGAAACCAGTGGTGGAGAAATAACGAAATTGGGATTTTACGACGCCATGTAGTGTGATTCAAGCAGTTAGACGGGGTATGATATATAAGTTGAATACTGTGTCTATCAACCGAAGATAGATGCCCGACGTCAAGGAAAAAGCTATGCCTAATTTCCTCTCTAAGATTCTGTCCTTTGGCGCTGACAAGGACCTCAAAGCATATCAGCGTATTGTCGAGAAGATCAATGCGCTTGAGCCAACAATGCAGGAAATGAGCGATGAAGAGCTTCAGGCTCAGACCGAGAAGTTTAAGGCTCGTTATGCCGAAGGAGAAAGTCTAGACGATCTTCTCCCAGAGGCTTTTGCGACGGTACGTGAGGCGTCAGTAAGAACCATTGGTCAGCGTCACTTTGATGTCCAGCTCATCGGTGGTATCGCGCTGCATAAGGGCACTATCGCAGAGATGAAGACCGGTGAAGGTAAGACGCTTGTCTCCACTCTTGCTGGTTACCTTAACGCACTGAGCGGCGAAGGCGTTCACATCGTTACGGTCAATGACTACCTGGCTAAACGAGACAGTGAGTGGATGGGCACCATTTACAAGTTCTTGGGCATCAGTGTTGGCCTTCTGCAGAACGGCATGCGACTGAGCCTTAAAAAGCCTGCATATGAGGCAGATATTACGTACGGTACAAACTCAGAGTTTGGCTTTGACTATCTGCGCGACAACATGGTTACTCGCCCAGAGATGCGTGTTCAGCGTGGACACCACTACGCCATCGTCGACGAGGTTGACTCCATCCTTATCGATGAGGCTCGTACTCCTCTGATTATTTCTGGTGCTGGTACTAAATCCGCAGGTACCTATAAGGATTTTGCAAAGGCAGTTCGTGGATTAACTCCAGATGTTGACTTTGAGATGGATGAGGCAAAGCACACCATTGCAACAACAGAGATTGGTCTCGAGAAGGTCGAGCGCGCTCTCAACATTGACGATATCTACAACGATGAGACTGGCCAGCTAGTCAATCATCTTCAGCAGGCACTGAAGGCTGAGTATATGTTCCATCGTGACCAGCAGTACGTTGTCATTGATGGCGAAGTAAAGATTGTTGATGAGTTTACTGGTCGTATCATGGAAGGCCGTCGTTATTCTGAGGGTCTTCATCAGGCAATCGAGGCAAAAGAGAACGTTCAGGTACGTGAAGAAAACCAGACTCTGGCAACCATTACCCTCCAGAACTACTTCCTCATGTACGACAAGCTCTCCGGTATGACCGGTACTGCAATGACCGAGGACGCAGAGTTCCGTGAGGTTTATCACGTTCCTGTTCAGGTTATTCCACCTAACCGTCCGGTTAAGCGTGAAGACCTCGATGACCTGGTCTATCGTACTATTGACGCTAAGTTTGAAGCTGTCGTAAGAGACGTTGAAGAGCGTCATCAGAATGGTCAGCCAGTACTTGTTGGTACCGTTTCCATTGACAACTCCGAGCGTATTTCTCGCATTCTTTCTAAACGCGGCATTAAGCACAACGTTCTGAACGCTAAGTTCCATGAGCGTGAGGCACAGATTATTGCTCAG
>CAKAPZ010000093.1 GCA_916720015.1 uncultured Atopobium sp.
GCTGCAGGTTATCGTAGGCGTCAACAATTCTGGCTGCGATCTCATCGTTGACCACATGAACGCGGGAAAGCGTGCGCAGGCCCAGAGGCTCCATGGACGCATCCTCTCCGCGTCCATCGGAGTAGCCAAGAATCTGACCAACGCTTTCTGCGGAGCGGAGCTCGGTGTTAGCCGTCTCATGGAAGCGGCGGCGGATTGCACGCGCCTCTTCAGCGGAAGAATCTACGGCGTAGTCGCGAATCATCAGGTTATAAGCCTCGTCGATGCCGCCCAAATATTCCTCACGCTGCATAGCGGTGGTTTTTCCCTCGCTACCTAGCTCCAAAAGACAAGAATCAAGCTGGTCAGCGGCACTCAAAAGAACCTCAAAGAGGTAGAAGATGCCTGCTACATCACCCAGAGTAACGTAATTATCAAGCTCAAGCGCTGTCAGGCGTAAAAGCGCGCGATCAAGCTGCTGACGCGTATTTTGCATGGCAACCGAAAGCTGGTTGACGGTAGACATAATAGCTGGTACCGACTTTAGCGGAATAACGTGACCATCAACGTAGACCGTAATCAACGAACGGCGAGAAGACACAGCGATCACAATTGCTCTGGTGAGCAAGCTCATGCGAGCGGCAGTACGGTGACGAGTACCTGTTTCTGCAGTTGGAAGCGTTGCATCAGGATTGAGGTGGGAGTTGGCGCGCAGGATTCTGGTGAGGTCTTTGTCCACTACCACGGCGCCATCCATTTTGCAGAGCTCAAACAGTCGGTTTGCCGTGAAGGAAACATCAAGTTTGAAACCATCTCCGCCCACAGCAAGGACATTTTCTGTATCTCCCACGCAAATGAGAGCGCCCAAGCGGCCGGCGATAATCATGTCCAGTGCAACGCGGAGCGCTGTGCCAGGGGCAGTCATCTTCAGAGCGGTGGCAATACGGTCCTCGTTTTCTGTTGCGCTTGGATCAAGTTGCGTTGGCTCCATGGCTCTCCCTCAATTACTTGCAGCTTACAGGCTGCGTTTTGCGATCTGGTACGTTTACGGCTTCAATTTGTTTCAACATTTCAAGTATACGGTTTTGTTGCCGGCGCGTGTAGTGACGGTTTGGAGAAGACGGGTTTCTCGCTGGACGACTGAGTGGGCTGCTCGAAGGGTTTCTCGCCAAGAGAACTGTGTGTTTTAGCTGCGATACAAAAAGACCCGAGGCAGAACCTCGGGTCGGAGTGTCTTACTCGGCAGAAGACATCAGGTCGGACGAACCGCCTGCACTACCCTGTGGCAGCGAGGATGGTCCCATGCTGACATCCATCTGGTCAAGCTGCGCCATTGTCTCTTTCTTGCGAGGCTCAGGGATGACACCTGTGGTCTTGGTGAACACAAGTTTCTTACCCTCAGCGTCAACATCAACAGCAACAATGTCGCCTGCGGTCCACTGACCAGAGAGAAGCTCCTCAGACAGTGGGTCTTCAATCATCGACTGAATGGTGCGGCGCAGCGGACGAGCGCCGTAGACAGGGTCGGTTCCGTCTTTGGCAATCAGGTCCTTTGCGGCCTCGGTAAGCTCAATGGACATGCCGTTGGCAATCAGGCGATCGCGCAGCTCAAGAACCATGAGGTCAACAATGCCACGGAGCTGCTCGGTAGAGAGCGACTTGAAGACAACAATCTCGTCCACACGGTTCAAGAACTCTGGGCGGAATCCACGCTTGAGCTCGGACATAACGCGGCTGGTAATCTCTTTGTCGGAGAGTCCCTTAGAGCCTTCTGACGAGAAGCCCATGGTATTGGTACGGGCAATCTCGCGAGCACCAATGTTGGATGTCATGATGACAACCGTGTTGGAGAAGTCCACGTGACGACCTTGGCCGTCAGTCAAACGACCTTCGTCCAGAATCTGCAACAAGATGTTGAAGACGTCTGGATGTGCTTTCTCAATCTCGTCGAAGAGCAGAACAGAGTACGGACGCCTGCGGACAGCCTTAGTGAGCTCTCCGCCCTCATCGTAGCCCACATATCCCGGAGGTGCGCCAACCAGCTTAGCTACGGTGTGACGCTCCATGTACTCGGACATGTCATAGGATAGCAGGGCGTCTTCAGAGCCAAACAGGAACTCTGCCAGGGCTTTTGCAAGCTCAGTCTTACCTACACCGGAAGGTCCCAAGAAGATAAAGGAGCCGCCAGGGCGCTTAGGGTCTTTGAGAGGACTACGGCTTCTGCGGATTGCCTTTGCAACCTTAACAACAGCCTCGTCCTGACCAACAACGCGCTGGTGAAGGATGTCTTCTGTACGAAGCAGCCTTGAAGCCTCAGTCTCGGTGAGGTTAGAGACAGGAACGCCGGTGATGCCAGAGACAACCTTTGCAATGTCGTCCTCGTCAACGGTAACAATGTTCTTGTCCAGCTGCTCACGCCACTCAGTCTCCAGGCGATCTCTCTCTGCTACCAAGGATTTCTCCTGGTCGCGCAGACGAGCTGCCTGCTCAAACTCCTGAGCACTTGCTGCCTCGGATTTCTGGGTACGAACGCGGAGAAGATCTGCGTCTACCTGGGCAATCTCTGGTGGAAGGCTCATCTTGTGGATGCGAGCGCGGGCGCCAGCCTCATCGAGGACGTCAATTGCCTTATCTGGCAGGAAGCGGTCCTGGATGTAGCGGCTCGAAAGCGCAACGGCAGCCTTGATAGCAGCCTCAGTGTAGTGGACGTGGTGGTGCTTCTCGTAGCGGTCCTGAAGGCCGTGGATGATAGAAATGGTGTCATCGTTGTTTGGCTCGCCGATGTTGACAGGCTGGAAACGCCTCTCAAATGCAGCGTCCTTCTCGACATGTTTACGATACTCTTCTGCCGTAGTTGCACCAATGACCTGGATTTCTCCACGAGACAGCGGCGGCTTCAAGATGGATGCGGCATCGATGGAGCCCTCTGCGGAGCCGGCGCCAATGACGGTGTGAATCTCGTCAATGAAGAGGATGTCATTCTTGGATTTCTCCAGCTCAGCAACAACCTTCTTCATGCGGTCCTCAAACTCACCGCGATACTTAGAACCAGCTACCAGACTTGCCAGGTCGAGCGTCCAAACCTGCTTACCGCGCAGAATGTCAGGAACGTTGCCGGAAGCAATGAGCTGAGCCAGGCCCTCAACAATAGCAGTCTTACCAACGCCGGGATCTCCCAGGATAAGTGGGTTGTTCTTCTGGCGGCGGGCAAGAACCTGCATGACACGCTCAATCTCGCGGTCGCGACCAATGACGGGGTCAAGCTTTTTATCTGCAGCAAGCTTGGTAAGATTGCGGCCAAACTGCTCCAGCATGGAAGCGTCGTCATTTGCGTTAGGACGCATCTGACCAGCGCCAACAGGCATGCCAAAGATGCCGCCTTCAATGCGAGGCTCTGCCATACGAGGACCAGCTGGTGCATCTTCTGGAGTCTGAGCAACCAGCTCATCAACGGCGTTTCTTACGGCATCGCCCGAGACACCCATGGTACGCAGGGCATCCATAGCACGACCGTTACCCTCGGACACAATGCCCAAAAGCAGGTGCTCAGTTGCAATATAGCTTTGACCGTGGGTCATAGTTTCTCTGTACGCGTCCTCAAGCACGCGTTTTGCACGAGGAGTAAACGGAATGTGGCCGCCAGGAATAGGATCTCCTGCGCCCGTGGTGAGCTCTTTTACGGTTGCCAGAGCCTCGTCATACGAGACCTCTAGCTTAGCCAGAGCCTGAGCAGCAATGCCCTCCCCCTCTTTGATGAGAGCAAGTAGCAGGTGCTCGGTACCAACATACATCTGGCCAAGACCGCGAGCCTCGTCCTGAGCCAAGCTCATGACTTTACGCGCTCTGTCAGTGAATTTATCAAACATGTGCTGAAACCTCTCAAAACTCTCTATATATTTCTGATTTATACCCAACAGAGGGCTCTGCAAACATACGACTCGCGTTGGATTTTTCTCCTCCGTACGAACCACACATACGCCAGGCGAGAAACCCGTGCTGCCGAGAAGGCCGCGCTGCCGCACACTCCGCGGCGAAGTCATGGCAGCGAGCTCCATGGCACCGCCGTCGCACACAAAAAAGCCCGGTACCTGCAACGAGCGGGTACCGGGCTGATGTGTTTATGTACTGCGTTGGGCAGCTAAAATTCCAAGCTCTTAGCGCTTCTCGGGCTTGAGCTGTGGGAAGAGAAGGACGTCGCGGATAGAAGGCTGATCGCAGAAGAGCATCATCATGCGGTCGATGCCGTAGCCAATGCCGCCCGCTGGTGGCATACCGTACTCAAGTGCGCGGATGAAGTCGTAATCGTACTCCATGGCCTCTTCGTCACCCTGGCGCTTGGCCTCCATCTGGGCGGCAAAGCGCTCCTCCTGGTCAACGGGGTCGTTAAGCTCGGAGTATGCGTTTGCGTACTCGGCGCCGCAGATAATGAGCTCAAAGCGGTCGGTCAGGCGAGGATCATCTGCCTTGCGCTTGGTGAGCGGAGAAACCTCTGCAGGATAATCGCAGACAAAGGTTGGGT
>CAKAPZ010000094.1 GCA_916720015.1 uncultured Atopobium sp.
GCGCTGATTGCTTTTGTCGGTGCCGAGCTGTGCATAGTTCAGCTATTTGACAGTAAGCATGCTGTTAGACAACTTGTTTGGTATGTCCCCATTATTGTATTGATGACAGTTATCAATCCGTTTTTTTCGGCATCTGGGTCTACTGTTTTGTATTCTTTTGGACACACACAACTGTACGCAGAGAGTTTTGTGTACGGAGCTACTTCGGGCCTGGTACTTGTAAGCACGTTGAGCTGGCTTGAGTGCCTGTTTGTGGTGGTGTCTCCGCTCGAGTTGTTACAGCGCTCAAGCGTGCGTTTTCCAGGGCTGCAACTGGTCTTGAGCCTTTCTGTGCAGCTTATGCCACAGCTGCTTTCTGATCTTACCGTGGCGCAACAAATTCAGTCGGCAAACACCGCAGCTAGGGCGTGTAATTCTGCGACGCAGCTGCCTCGGCAAAGCTGCATTCCAGGTCAACGCCGTTTTTTGAGCGCGAGAAAAGCTATTGGGCAGACAGTCAGTACAATCAACGCAGTGTGTATGAGTGCGCTTGAGAAGTCGATAGGTACGTTTCAGTCCATTGTGTCTCGAGGCTGGGGAATGACAGTACGCAGAAGCAGATGGAATACCCAAGTGCTTGACGCCTACGACACCATTGCGCTGTTGTCATTTGCTTTCTTAGGCGCTGTAGCAGCAACTTCTTTGTATATGCTTGTCCAGGCTTGGCAGTTTTACCCCACTATGCCAGCGTTTCAACTGAGTTTTTGGTATTTGGGAGTAGCTCTATTTGCCGTTTTACCAGTAGTTTTTGTGCGTCTTGATACTGTCTTATGGGAGCAGTCTATATGAGCGAGTATCTTTCCTACCAGCAGAATTTATCTACTTCTTCGACTAGGGAAGAAGTAATTCTTGCTATTCAGAATCTCTCGTTTGCCTATGCTCTAGCTCCAAACAGCAAGGTCATAGAGGATTTTTCCTGCAAAGTTTATGCAGGTCAGATTAGCCTTTTGCTTGGACCAACTGGGTCAGGCAAGTCAACTATCTTGAGCCTCATTAAGCCCGAGATTGCGCCTCAAGGCAAACAAGACGGTTCAATTATCGTTTGTGGACAAGAGGTTTCTGCAATGACGCAGGCACAGTCTGTGGATACCATTGCTTTTGTGCCACAAACTGCCTCGCGCGCACTTGTGTGCGAGACACCTCTTAAAGAACTTGCTTTTGGCCTGGAAAATCGAGGTGTTTCTGAGAAAGAGATGCGCCGCCGTATTTTTGAGACGGTCAGCTTTTTTGGTATGGAATCGCTCTTGCACAAACGCTGCAACGAGCTTTCCGGAGGAGAACAGCAGCTAGTAGCCCTTGCTGCAGCGCTTGTCATGCGTCCAAAGCTGCTTCTGCTGGACGAGCCAACCTCGCAGCTAGATCCGTTTGCGCAGAAGAACTTCACCGCGCTCCTAGAGCGCGTCGCGCGTGAGCTCAACGTTGCCGTACTTGTTGCCACCCACGACATCACCGCGTTCGAGCACCTCGCAGATACCCGCATCTGCCTCGACAACGAGAAGCCCGATGCGCTCCAAGCAGACAGCTCTTCTCGCCAGGCGCTCTGTCCTTCAAGCTCCGCGCCAAACCAAGCATCCACCGTGGCCGACAGCTCGCCCGTGCTCGAGTTCAGCGCTGTGACGTTTGCGTATCCACAGAGCGAGCAGCTGGTGCTCAGCAAGTGCTCGCTTGAGGTCACGGGGCGAGAAATTCGTGCGCTCGTAGGCGGCAACGGTTCAGGTAAGTCGACGCTGCTAAAGCTTGCGGCAGGTGTTCTCCGCCCAAGGCGCGGACATATCTACAACCAGCTCCAGCAATCCCAAGGATATATTCCACAAAATCCTGAGCTGCTCTTTACCTGCCAAAGTGTGGGCGAGGAGCTTGCTCAGTGGCAGCAGAGTGACGCCTATTCTGATCAGGATGTTGAGGAGCTTCTGGAAGCTTCGGGACTTCTTGCTCGCACAACATATCAGAAGCTTATGTCTTCTCATCCATACGATTTGTCAGGTGGACAGCAGCAACTCTTAGCTCTCGTAAAAGTGCTGCTTACAAAAGCGCGTCTGCTTATTCTTGACGAGCCAACAAAAGGCCTGGATGCCCCAACCAAAGATGCTGTTGTCAATTTGCTTTCTCGCGCACAGTCAGAAGGTGCAACCATAGTAATAGCAACGCACGACATGCAGTTGATATCGCGCGTTGCTGATAACGTTTCTTTAGTTTTTGATGGTCAGATTTCTCTGACAGAGCCAACTTCAGAGTTCTTTGAAAACTCTTGGGTATGGTCGGCGGAGTAGGTGGCTAAAACCTTAAGAACGGCTCCTCGTCCTGACCAAGCTCCTCAAGAAGCTCATCGTCAAGATCGTTGATGTCGCCAAACTCCTCGTGCTCATGCTCCTCTTCATCTTCCTCATGATCGTGAACATGCTCATTGAAGCCGTAGGCATTGGCCGTCTCGTCATCAAACTCAAGTGTTGGAAGAGCGCTGGTGATGCTGCACAGACCAACTCCTGCAGGCATAATTTTTTGCCACTGAGCAATCAGAGGAGTGGTAGGAACTTCTCCCAGCTCAACAATGGAATCCAAGAAAATCTCTTTTGCGCCGTCAAGCAGGTCAGATGACTTTGCAACCTCAATAAGGTGCTCCGAGAAAAGCTCAAGCGCATGATCTGTGGAATCTGCCTCAACAATGCAAGGCATAAGACAGTAGTTGTCAGTAGAATCAAGCTCGTCGTTGTAGCTAAAGTTTCCCAGATAGATCATGAAGACCTCCTTGTTGTAGTTTCAAATCATCTTATGCCAAAATAAGATAGACCTTCTCGATATTTTTATTTTGACGGTAAGCGTGAGGTTCTCGTGGATAATCGGCACACGTTATCAATAGTCTTAGAGGTTGTGGCACTCTTTGCTACACCTATTATTCTTGCTGTTGAAATGATATATTTTCCCGATTTTATCGCGGTATCTTCAATTATTTTAGCGATCATTTCAGTTGCATTATTTATGTTAAGTTTTGAGGCAAAGAAGCCCTCAGTTGCCAATTTGGTACCTACTGCCGTTTTTAGCGCCTTAGGTGCTGCGGGAAGAATTGCCTTTGCGCCTCTCGCATATGTAAAGCCTGTTTCCGCAGTTGCTATCTTCGCGGGAGCGTTTCTTGGTAGACATGCGGGCTTTTTAGTAGGTGCCTTATCTGCGCTTCTTTCAAACGTTTTCTTTGGCCAGGGCTCGTGGACGCCATGGCAGATGTATGCATGGGGGCTTGTCGGCTATCTGGGAGGCCTTCTTGCAACTTTTACCTCAGTTCGCCCTGCATCTTCTAAACGCACATCCGTCCAACAAGGCGAGAAACCCCACAAACTTCCACCTTTTTTGCTTATGATCTGGGCGTTTATCTCTGGACCATTCTTTGGCCTTGTAATGAACGTGTACTTTGTTATTGGATTTGTACATCCTTTAACGCTTGAATCCGCTCTTCTCGCGTTTGCGGCTTCAATTCCGCTTGATCTAACGCACGGCGTAGCAACGCTTGTTTTCTTGATTTTGTTATGGCTTCCGTGGCAAACATCCGTTAGCCGAATCCTCACAAAATACAATCTCACTGGTAGGAGCTTTAGATAATCCATCTTTTTCCGTTTACCTAAAATACCTTCCATTTTGCGACCTTTGACCTAGACTGTATTTACTGTCAGCCCCCAGATTTTGGGGGTAAAATTGCAACCTACATCTATCCTTACTGCAACGGCAAACTCAACACTTGAGCTGCTTGCTCCTACGCGCTGCGTTGTGTGCGAGAAACCCGGTCAGCTCCTCTGCGATGAGTGTCGGGCAAAGCTGCCATGGATTTCTCAGCAGTGGGCATGTCCTAATTGCGGCGCTCCCTATGGAAAGCTCGTCTGTTCAGAGTGTGCGGATAAGAAGAAACGACCTGTTCAGTGGGAGAGTAGAGCGGTCATTTGTGCCATGGGATTTAAGGGTCCTCCTGCACGGTTGATCTTGACACTTAAGGATGGACACGAGCTTCGACTGGCGCCGGTAATTGCTGCAGCTATGTTGTGTGCGCTTGAAGAAGCCTCAGCATGGAAAGCTCGTGACGGTACCTCTCGCTTTGATAGTTCAAAAATTGATGGCGTTTCCTTTATTCCAGCAACTGCAGAAGCGTACGCGCGCAGAGGTTTTGATCATATGGAACTTGTAGCTCAATCGTTTTGCCAGCTTACAGGATTGCCTTTGTATGACGTGCTTATACGTCCTCATGCAAAGGACCAAAGAACACTCTCATCCGCTCAAAGGCAAATAAATTTGAAAGGAAGTATTGCTTGTACTGTGCCGGTTAATCAATCAAATATTTTACTTTTAGATGATGTTGTAACTACGGGAGCATCAATCAGAGAAGCTACAAGGGTATTTTGCGCCGCAGGCGTGCATTCTGTAACCGTAGGCGCATTAGCTCGCGTATGGTGAGTTACCTATGGTTGCAAAC
>CAKAPZ010000095.1 GCA_916720015.1 uncultured Atopobium sp.
GGACTAACGCCTAATATCTCTGTTGCTGCAGCAATCTCAGTCTTTTTGATGGGCATTCTCTATGGCCTGGTTTTTTGGCTTACCGATAACCTGCTTATGACCATTGCTATGCACTTTATCTGGAACTTTGTGACTGGCCCTATTCTGGGCATCTCGGTTACTACCACGCTTCTTCCCACCACACTTTTAACGGCGTATCCTGCGGCGTCTGAGTTTATCTCGGGTGGCGCTTACGGTATCGAAGCAAGTGTTGTTACCATTTTTGTATGCCTTGCTGCCTGCGCTATAGTGGGATGGAAATGTTATCAAGCACAAGGCGAGAAGAACTAATGGCTTCAAACATGCTCCAGTCAATTGAATCCCTTTCAGTAGAGCCGGGAACACCGCTGTTGCTCCATGCATGTTGTGGACCATGCTCGCTTGAACCCTTAAAGCATCTGAGGGAAGAGGGTTTTGAGCCAACTATCTGTTGGACCAACCCTAATATTCAGCCTGTTGAAGAGCATGACAGACGTCTTCAGACGTTGCTTACATGGGCTCAAGAAGAAGCTCATGTTGAGGTGATTGTGGCGGGAGATCCGCGAGAACAGTGGGAACGCGCTGTTGCTCCTCAGGGATTTGAGCGAGATCGCCGATGTCGTGCTTGTTACGCAATCCGCCTGGCAGAGAGTTGTCGTGTGGCGGCTGAGCGCGGGTTTGAATACGTTTCTACTACACTGGCTGTCTCGCCCTATCAGCTCTTTGATGCCTGCGAGGATGAGCTGGTGTCAATCGCACATGCTCATGGGCTGACGCCTGTATGGAGAGATTTCCGTCCGTTTTACCCAGAGGCTACAAAAGAGTCTCGTGAGCTTGGTATGTATCGACAAAATTATTGCGGTTGCAGATATTCTGCGGCCGAGGCTCAGATAGAGCGTCATGAAGCTCGTGACGCAAGAAAGGCAGCACGTCATGCGAACTGACGACTTTGATTACATCCTTCCAGAAGAACGTATTGCACAAGCTCCTGCTGAGCCAAGGGACTCTTGTAGGCTTTTGGTGCTGCATAGAGAAGATGGCCGCATAGAGCACAAGCACTTCACCGATATTGTGGAGTATCTTGAGCCGGGCGATTTGGTTGTAGTTAACCAGACGCGTGTTATGCCAGCACGTCTTGTAGGCAAAAAGCAAAATACGGGTGGCGTGTCAGAAACACTGCTTTTAAAACGCCGAGAAGACATTGATGCTTTGGGCGGTGTATGGGAGTGTCTGGTAAATCCTGGTAAACGCCTTAAACCTGGCGCGGTAATTGAATATCGTGCAGGTGGCTTGCATGCCCCAGACTCAGCTCCTGTTGTGTTGACGGGCACCATTGTGGACTTTGTTGACGACAACAGGGGAGGTCGCCTGGTGCGTTTTGAAGCACAGGGAGATCGCACTCTTGACGAGGCTATTCATGAGGCGGGCCACGTTCCACTGCCTCCGTATATTACACAGTACGAGGGAGACCCAGAGAAGTACCAGACGGTCTACGCTATGCAGGACGAGCATTCTGCTGCAGCTCCTACCGCGGGTCTTCACTTTACTCCTGAGCTCATTGAAACCATCAAAGCAAAGGGTGTTCAGTGGGCATCTGTTGAGCTAGAGGTGGGTATTGATACCTTCAGGTTGGTAACAGAGGACGATCCTACTAAGCACGTCATTCATACCGAGCGCTACCACGTAGCTCCAGAAGTTGTAGAAGCAGTAAAGGCTACCAAAGCCGCTGGTCATAAGGTTATTGCCATTGGTACTACCAGTGTTCGTTCGCTTGAAAGTGCTTGGGATAATCAGATTCCTGCAGCTGAGCCTCCTGTTGTTGCCCGTCGCTTTGAGGAGGCAGAAGACTCTGCTGCAGTGACTCATAAAGGTGATATGGTTGCCCGAGAAAACGCAACCACCAACCTCTATTTGATGCCAGGCTCTACGTTCCACGTGGTAGACACCATGGTGACCAACTTCCACGTTCCACGTTCAACTTTGATGATGCTGGTTTCTGCGTTTGCAACGCGCGAGCAGATTATGAACGCCTATCAAAGTGCCATTGACAAGAAGTACCGCTTCTTGTCATTTGGTGATGCCATGATCATCATTTAGCGAGCTTAATGACGTGAGCATGATCTAGAGAACATGACACTCACGTTCAACTTGAGAGTTTAAATGTAAAAAGTGCCCACAGTATTGTGAGCACTTTTTTCATACGGTGCCTTATCTGGAGTAATGGCGGTATTACCAGTTAAAAATCAGCCATACAAGAGATGCAAGAATCGCTATCATGCCAAGAACAACAATGATGAAGCCAATGCGCTGACCACGAGTTGTCTCTCGAAGGATTTTCTCGCCATTAATAAGCTCTTTAAGTGTGAGCTGCTTGGTATTGATGTTAATTACCTGCTCGGCAACAGACTCTCTGAGCTGCTCAGTAATTTCTGGCGTTGCGTGGATCTCTTGAGCGTCATCAATGACTGACTGTGCTTCATCATGTTTATCTGCTGCCTCGTTAAAGAGCTCCTTGGCTGTCTTAATTTTTTCTTCAAGACCCTCTATATCTTTGCTTAGAATCCTCTGACGAGCATTAGCCTCAGCTACTACGGCGTCATATTCTTGCTGTTTCTGCTCATAATCTTTGCGAGCTGCATCAATAGAAGACTCTGAGGACTCCAACGATTTGCCCTGGGTCCAGTAATGTGTTTGTGCCATTTCAAGTGAAGACTGGAAAGAGTTCTGTAGTTCCTCAACTTGCTTTTGAGCCTGCTCTGCACGAGCAAGTTCTGACTTAAGGTCTTCCTCAATGCGAACAATTGCATCGTGATTAGCGGCAGGGTCTGTCTTAAGACCAGCAAGCTCTTCTCTCAGAGAAAGCTGTCTTGACTGGGAGTTTTCCAGTGCTTTATTTGCAGACGCTACAGCAGCATCGCGTTTCTCGGTAACTTCTTTAAGCTGAGCCTCAGCGTTTTTAACGCCACGCTGCGCCTCAGAGATTGTTTTTGAAATATCATCTAGCCTGCCTTTTGCTGTGGCAGCAACTTCTTTGTAAGGCTTAATCTTTGCTTCGTCGTCAACTTTTTGCTGTTCAAGCTTCTGAATAAGCTGGTTTTTCTTAACCGTGAGAAGATCCACTTGCGTAGATTGATCACTCATGACCTGAGCGGTCTCTGCAAAAATTTTCTCTTGCTCAGCAATAATCTGGTCAAATGAGCTCTGTACGTAGTCTCTGTGTTCTAGATCTTGTTTGTCTTGAGCAAGGTGTTCTTGCATCTGTTTGAGCTCTTGCTTTGCAGAATTTGTTTCTTTAGCGGCGTTGTGGACTTCTTTGGTAGCCTGAAAACCTTCTGCAACAGCGGTTGTGGCGCTTTCAAACGCGCTGCTCACACCTTTTGCTACAACCTGAGTAGTGTCTTTGGCAATCTTTTGAATGTCCTGGGACTTGCTGACTTCAGGTGTGTTCTCAGACTCATTCTGTTCATCAGAAATGGTTGCTTGAGTATCTATTGTGTCCAATTCCTCGGTTTTAGAGCTTTGGATATCGTTTTCAGCCATGGTGAACCTCCTACAAGAGTTCCGACTTTTTATTTTTACCCTGTTTTTGAGCAAATCATAGTCTAATTTGGTTCTTTCTGGAAATAAGATTGGATATAATACGTTATGTTTTGTTACGATAGTAACGATTAATCGAGAATAACTCTCGAGCAGATTTTTGGTTTCCGGAAGGGGAGTCCACTTATGGTTTCAAAGCAGACTACAATCATCAATGCAACTGGTCTTCACGCTCGTCCTGCATCCGTCTTTGTTTCTGAGGCAAAGAAGTTTGAGAGCAATGTCACCATCAAGAATGTTGACAAGGACTCCGCACCAGTTAACGCTAAGTCCATCATGATGATTCTTGCTGCTGGCCTTGGTACTGGCACCAAGATTGAGATTGCATGCGACGGCGCTGACGAGCAGGCAGCTCTTGACGCTCTTGTCGCTCTTGTTGATAGCGGTTTTGGCGAGTAAGCTAACGGCTTACATAACGTGCACGTTAAGCCCGGCTTTTGCCGGGCTTTTTTCAAAGAGAGGTTAGTATGACATTTGTTGCAACATGGCTTGTGACTACTGTTGCTACGTTGGTGGCCTGTACCTTAATTCCAGGTCTGACTATTGTGGGCGGCTCGTGGGCAGGACCAATCCTGTTCTCGTTAGTACTTGCAGCAGTTAATACGGGCATTAAACCTGTTGTTAAGCTGCTCTCGCTGCCCATTAACGTGCTGACTCTAGGCATCTTCTCGCTCTTTATTAATGCCTTTATGCTTGAGCTGGCAAGCTTCCTCTCAAGGAACTTACTACATGCAGGTGTTGCTATTGATTCCTTGGGCACCGCTATCCTGGGATCAATAGTTATCTCGATTGTTTCTTCAATTGTGATAAGCCTTACTGGTCTGAAGAAGGAGAACCTTTCCTAAGTTCCTTTTGGGCTTTATC
>CAKAPZ010000096.1 GCA_916720015.1 uncultured Atopobium sp.
CTGGATCAATTCCCTTTAGACCATTTGGGTCATCAGACGAGAGGAACAAAAATGCAGCACCCTGCTCTGCAAGGGAGTTAAGCTGATCAATCTTCCAGCTTGGTGTCTTAGAGAGACGGGCTAGGTCAACGTTTTCGTACATAATTCTTGAGGACTCTTGATCGCCCCAAATAACTGTGACAAATTCTGCGCCAGCCGCATAAGCTGCTCGCTGAACCCTACGGACAAAATCAGCAATCTCAATTGAAGCGTTAATTACCAGCTGACTTCCCTCAGAAATTGCGCACCCCTTCTTCACAAGAAGCTCTGCGTATTTATCAATCTGATCAGACAGCGCATCAAGGGCAATCTTTACCTCTTGATCTGTCATAGGAATTTGTGCCATGTTGTTCCCTTCAACCATCAATCCGCTTAATTCAAGAAATTAAGAGCAAACGTTTTGGCGATATATCCAAAGTATTTCCGTTCCACTTCTACCCGAACAGCCTTCTTCACAACGCCAAATTTCAATCTTGTCCATAAAAAGAGCCCCGAAGGGCTCTTGTATGTCATTGGAGCGGGCAACGGGATTCGAACCCGCGGATGATGGCTTGGGAAGCCATTGCCTTACCACTTGGCGATACCCGCAATTGTGTAGATTTTATCACAGTATTTTTTGCCTTTTAATTGCTCGCTTAGCAACTAGATAAAAGTTTGATGCGTTGTTTTCTGCCAAGCTGCTTGTATACAACAAAAATGCGCCTACATAAATTTTCTTCGTCAGAAATTGGACAAGCGCTGGTCAGAATAGGCACAAAATCACTCTTTAGCATGCTCTCCATCGAAAGGAGCGCTATGCAAAAGTACTTTTGGCGAGAAACCCCCGCACACCACTATCCCACCTCTTATAGGCGCCTACTCTCCACCCGACAACTCCACCTTCCTCGAGCAAAGCTGCTTGGTGGAGACCCCGTCATGCCAAGCAGCTTTCCTTCAATAGGACATGCAGGTCTACGGTCGCGTCTAGCAGATAGGTTTTCTCGCAAACCTGAGGCTCCTCCATAAAGAAAAAGACCGGTGAACACCGGTCTTAAAGAGAGCTGTTTTGTTGCAATGCAATTAGTTTACGCTGTGATGAAGCGCTGGATTCTTAGCTAGGCACTCATTACAAATACCTGTAAAGCACAAGGCGTAAGAGTCAATCTCGCCACAAGAGTCCTTGGTGAGGCTGGTAAGATCCCTTAAAACTGGTCCATCAACATCAAAGACACGGCCGCACTCATGACACTGGAAGTGGGCATGCTCAGTTGTAGTTGGATCAAAACGAGAGATGTTATCACCGGTATTAACAACCTGAAGCTCACCTGCGTCAACAAGCTGCATAAGGTTACGGTAAACGGTTCCAAGAGAGATGTTTGGTAGTTCCTCTCTTACTGCCGCATACACGCTATCTGCTGTTGGATGGTCGTGGCGACCTTCCATATACGTACGAATTGCCTCACGTTGCTTACTGTAACGCACGATAACCTCATTAATTAGTAAGTGTTACTGATTACTGAATACGTTAACACTAATTGTCTATATGTTGCAACAAAAGCTCTTATTTATGCATTACAAAAATCTCATCATACGCAATCTACCTCTGATTTTTCAGTTTGGAGGCACGCATGTTTATCACAAAATCCTCAAAACCTAAGAAGGAAGCAGTTACCCGGAAGCGCTCCTTTGCTTCTGCCTTTCACTTTTGGTTTATCCCTCTGTTGATTGGAGCTCTTCTCCTTAGTCATTTTTTCCTAAAGCCTGCTCATAGACTTGCTTTTGCACAAGAGCCCTCTTTTACTGTTGCACAAAGAGAAGATTTTCCTGGTGGACAACAAATTCCTATGTGGACCGCTAGTGACGGTACGTATCTTTACTGTGGAGATGAGTTCAATCACTATGGTGCCTGGCCAGGAGCAACTGGAAGTGTAATTGATCCGCAGTCTTATACAAAACTCACTTCAGTTAATGGTGCTCGCGGTGGAACGTATACCGCTGGGCAGCTTAGAGCTATTGACTACATCATTTATCATGGAGCTACTGCGTCCCAAGAAAAAGACGTGTATGGCTATACAGGCTGGAAGGCGCGAGCCATCACGCAGTTTGCGCTGTGGGCGGTTATGCGCGGAGAAGCTCATGCTCTTGCGGTAAGCGTTCCTCAGGCAGAGCTTCATCAACCTATTGAGCAGTTCTATTCCGATGCTATGAGCTATGCTCAAAACAACGGCGGCGGTCCAGAAAACGGAGTTGCAAAGCTGTTTGTACCCACGGGAGACAAACAAGTTCTGTTTTTCTTTGGGCAACAATCTGGCTCTCTCAAAATCACCAAAGGCTCCCTATTACCCGATGTCACTTCAAATAACGAGCACTACTCCCTAGAAGGCGCAGTTTACGGAGTATATTCCGATGAGGGTTGCACCAATCTTCTTGGCAGCCTCACTCTTGACGAATCCGGGTCTGCAACGCTCGACGAGCTTCCCGTTGGAACGGTGTACGTAAAAGAAATCACTGCACCAAAGGGCTTTCTTCTTGATCAGACAATTCATGCTGTAGAGATAAAAATCCAGGAAGAGAGTGCTCTCACGGTTACCGACACTCCTGTCGGAGACTTTAATCTACGCATTTCAAAACAAGACTTTGACCACAGTACGAACCTCAGCGAAAACAATCATTCCGAGCAACAAAGTGCTTCTCCCCAAGGTAACGCAACGCTGCAAGGCGCGCTTTTTAAGGTAACCTACAGCGGCTCCTCTGAAACAACACTTAGAACATGGGTTTTCTCGACCGACGAACTGGGTTTTGCCTCGTTTGACGTAGAGCATAAGGTTTCTGGAGATGACCTCTTTACACTTGACGAGAAACCCTGGCTTCCTCTGGGGTATTACCAAATCGAAGAAATTCAAGCACCTGAAGGCTATAAACTTCCAGAACATTCACTTCAAACCTGGAAGCTATCAAGCCAAGACGGAAATCTATTCTGGACAAATATCTCTAGCGGAAAAGTAAATCCTTCCTCTGAACACCTCTTCACCTTTAAAGACGAGGTAATAAAAGGAAGTCTTAAGATTAAGAAAATTGGACACACTTCTCTAAATTCATCCGATGGTTATTCTGAAGCAGAAGAGATGCCAAGTTTAAAGGGCGCCAAAATCGAGCTTACTAATAACTCCACTCAGCCCATTTTCTACCAAGGCAACTGGATTGCTCCTCACGAAGTTGTCACCACAGTAGAAACAAACGAATCTGGAGAGGCAGCGGTTAAAGACCTTCCCTTTGGCTCCTACTCGCTTAAAGAGGTGCTGGCCCCAGCAGGTTACTCTCTCAACAAAGAATGGAACCCTACGGTTACCCTTACTTCTGAAGAGACTATAGAGGCTCCCGAACTTATTGATGAAAGAATTTCTCTACAAACTATGCTTGTAGATGCCGCAGGATCAAAAAATCCTGAATATACCGAGAAACTCAATCTTGTTGATCACATTAAATACGAGGGTCTTACCCCAGGAGAAGAGTACGAAATTACCGGAGAGCTCTATGAGACAAAACAGCTCCAAGAAGGTACAGCGGAGCCCATCGCTCGTGGAACTGTCCGCTTCAAAGCTCCTGCCTCATCAGGAGAAGCTGCAGTTCCTTTTTCTGTAAGGACCGCTTCACTTGAAGGTAAAGAAGTTACTGCCTACGAAACCATCTCAAAAGATGGTGAGAAAGTTGCTTCGCACACCGACAGTCACTCTAAAGCACAAACTATTCGTGTGACACCTAAGCCCCATCTTCCTGGAACAGCAGATAATGCCTACGCAGTTCCCCTTTTACTCGCCTTAGCAGGATCGGTACTTATTGGATGTGTCCACTTATTTGCAGCAAAAATAAGACGCTCCTTTTAGTTGAGCAGCCTTGCCTTAGCGCTAAAAAAGAAAGGGCAGAAATCTCTGCCCTTTCTTAAAAACTTACTCTAGCTAGTGACTTGTTCGTCTATGAGCGTCTAATAAGCTCAGTAACAAGAGCTGCAGCATCGGCACACTGACCAGCGTTAACGTTCTCGCGAACATCAGCGGCGGTACGGCTGAGTGCAGGAAGTCCATCCTCGTTTAAGCCCATTAAGGTAACGGAACGAACTGAATTCTGCATTGCAGGAGTTGCGTCAGTGGTTCCCCAATCAAATGTGCTCTGCTCAACATCAATGTGAAGATCAGTTGCAATAGTAGAAAGGAGTCGAGTCATTCTACGGTCAGCGCGGCGAACGTTGCCAATTCCTTCATTCTTAAGGATGGAGAGTGAACCAGCACCAACGCAGTCAAGGTTAATCAGGAAAGCACCACGAATATCAGTTCTATGCTTTGAGAGGAACTCTCTCATGCCTGCGTGATCAAAGTCAGATGCTCCAAGCGCAACAAACCAAATGTCATGTGCAATGAGTTCGTCATCAGA
>CAKAPZ010000097.1 GCA_916720015.1 uncultured Atopobium sp.
TATTTGTCCGCACAATAGGCATCATACTCCTGGATTCAACGGGTACGCCCGCCTCACCCAGCAGGTCAGAGATCTTTTTTGACTGTCCGTGCATACCCAGAGGCTGCATGGTATCCCCCGCCTCGGGCCCCGAGACCCACAAGCTACCGCCGTGAACCGGATCTACCCCGCAGGCTTTTGCGTCGAGAAGAACCGACTCGCCCAACCATTCCTGGCTATGCGCGGTTGCATAGGACACGACGTCAAAGCCGTGCTCCACGGGGAGAATACGCGCCGACAGCACTCGGCCGTCTGCCAGCTCCAGTGTTCCCGGGACCGCAAGGTGCTCGCCAAACGTTGCTGCAGCAGGCGACGTACCTGCAGGTTCACCGCTGGCCGCGGCCACGCTGCCCGCGCCCGCACCGACCGCACTTCTCGCGGCGACCGCGCCCGCACCCGCGACCGCAGCCGCGCTCCTCGCGGCGCCCGTGAACGAAAACGTCACGGTGCCCAAACGAACGCGCGCTTCAAGGTTTTGCGGCAGGTTAGCCACGCCAACTCCCGCGGCAACCGCTTCGAGCACGGTATCTACGTGCTTGAACTCTAGCCAGGCCTCGGGAATCAACTGCCTTGCTACAATCCTCACCACGCGACGAGCAATCACCACGTCGGTAGAACTCAGCTTTAACGCGTCAAGTACCAGCGAAGACTCGCTCTTGCGCAGCGTAATCTGCCTGAGCTTGCGAGCAGCCTTCGCCTCAAGATAATCGTCTTCGTCGGCCATCAAATCCGCAATTTTACACACCGTCTGCACCAACATCGGGTTTCTCGCCTTCAGCAGAGGGAGCACGTTATGGCGCATATACGCACGTAAATAGTGGGTGTCGGTGTTAGTGGCATCCTCATGCCATTCCAGGGTGCGAGTCTTCAGCCAGTCTTTGAGCTGGTCATGCGTGTAGTCAAGCAGCGGACGATAAATCAGCCCGCGGTGCCTAGGAATCGATGTCAGACCGCTCATGCCGGACCCGCGCATCACGTTCATCATGAACGTCTCCGCGCGGTCATCCGCCGTGTGCGCTGTCAAAATCTTTGCCTTCTGGCGAGAAACTCCCTGTTCAACGCAAAGTTTTTGAGCGAGTTCTCGCGCAGCGTCATACCGCACCCGACGACCAATTTCTTCCACGTTGCCGTCACGTTCCTGCGCGAGCTTTGCCACGTCCACGCGCAGCACGGTGCAGTGAATGCCCAGCGAGTCGCAAGTCTCTTGAACAAAGTGCTGGTCAGCATCCGCGTCCGCTCCGCGAAGCAAATGATTTACGTGCAGCACATGCAGGCGCTCTTTTGCAACGCGCGCAAGACCTGCGCCGTCACCAAGGTCAAGTGGCTCCGTTGCTGCCATGTGAAGCAGTGCTATCGAGTCAGCTCCGCCCGAGACCATAAGAATTACAGGTGCGGCAGCCTGACCACGTCGCTGGGTATCTGCCTGGCCACGTCGCGAGCCCTCTACCTGGCCTCGACGCTGATCATCTACCTGGTCCTTTGCTGTAAGAGCATTCTTTTTATTGAAGTATGCGTGTACGGATGGCACTTAGCACCAATTTCTGTCCGGTGTGTTTGTTACAGTTATACCCGAAAGTTACTCAGTAGAAAGAAATTCATGAATCCCACGTTTCGCCTACATATTCTTGCCAGCGGATCAAAGGGCAACTGCAGTCTGCTAGAAACGCCCGATGGTCTCATTATGATTGATTGCGGAATCTCTAGAAAAGAAATTCTACGTCGGTCTAAAGAGTTGAACGTTAATCTGTCTGAGCTCGTGGCTATCTTTATTACGCACGAGCACACCGATCATGTCTCAGGTCTTTCGGTTGTCAGTAAAACTTTTGATGTTCCTGTGTTTGCTACAACAGGAACTGCCGCCGCGCTTTCAAGAAGAAGCTCCTGTTCAAACGTCACCTTTACCCTTGTTGACCAGGCGGGTTCTGTTCATATTGATGCCGCGCCAGACATTGAGGTAAGCACGTTCCCCACCTCGCACGATGTCTGCGAGCCCATGGGCATGCGCTTTGATTATCTTGCTGGCCCTGATAGGCGCATCGTGGACTCTGTGGGCTACTGCACCGACACAGGTATTCTCACGCCAGCGGCTCTCGATTGCCTCTCTGACGTGCGTATTCTTGCTATCGAGTCCAACCATAACGAGCACATGCTGCTCACAGGCCCCTATCCGTACGTGCTCAAACAGCGAGTCTACGGAGACTCTGGCCACCTGTCAAATGAGTACACCGCACAAGCATTGCCACAGCTTGTTGGCCCAAACACTCGCTGCGTCGTTGGCATGCATCTCTCTCACGAGAATAACCGTCCAAGCGTCGCAGTTAGAACGCTTGCTGAAGCGGTTGGCGCGCAGCCGCTCAACGATGCGTTTACCGAGGCGCAGACTCCCGACGGCTCTCTTGCCATCTGCGTTGCAAGCCAGGATTGGCCGATGTCGCTCTAAGCTGCGTGTATGCGCGCTGACACACTGCACATCTCGGGACCCGAGACAACAAAAAAAGCGAGAAAACCTTGGAGCTCCAAGATCTTCTCGCTATGCGAGGTGCCTGTAATCGGGCGTTGAACAGGCACGTCTAGCCGTACGCTCGGCTGCAGCTATACGTGCCTGGCAGGTCAACTACCAGGCACCTTACTGGCTGAGTAGAAGCCTGGCTTACCGCCAAAGCCGCTGCTCAGATGTTCTAGTGTTAGTCGATTGCAATCTTTGTGACGCCAGCCTGCTGATCCTGCTTTGGAACAGTGATGGTCAGGATGCCGCCATCAAGCTTTGCAGTTAGGCCCTCTCGAGCTGCGTCCTTCAGATACACGCCACGAGTTGCCTGCCACTCAGAAGACTCTTTGTGCAGGTAGTTCTTGGCCTTCTCCTCCTCGGACTCCTTGCGAGTAGCAGTGATTGAAAGCCTACCCTCGTTGAGTTCGACGTCAATGTTCTCCTTAGAAACGCCAGGGAGCTCGGCCGTTACCACGTAAGACTGACCTGCATCCTCAACGTTCATAACAAATGCATCGGACGAGACGGAAGACAGAGCAGAATAAGGCGCGTCAAAGAAAGAATCAAATGAACCAAATGGCCACGTGCTCAGATTCCTTGCAATACGATCATAGGGAACTACATTCTTCATAGTAACCACTCCTTTACTGGTAGATGCCGTTATTGGCACTTCGTTGTTCATCATCTGTTGTACCCTGCTCGCACGAATTTATACAACTTTTTATAAAATTTCTAAGTCTTAATGACTAAGATTGTCCTGCGGTTATGTACCACGTAGATGCGCACAAGCCAGCGCCGATTCACACGTCCGTCTGACGCAGTCTCGTAAATATCCGAGCAAAACTGTGCAGGATTACACGAGCTGCGGTATCATGTTTTATATCAATGTTTTGCGAGACTACGACAAAAGGACCATCGTGGACACCTCGAACAACCTTGAAAATAACGTTTCACCTGCGGATCAAGACCCTCGTTCTGACGCTCAGCAGGAGTTTGAATACGCTGAAGCTTTTGAGCGGGAAGCCCAGCCAGCTGATGGAGCCGAGCTTCACGCAACTGGTGCACAGCACTTCTCGACATCTGAAGCTTCCGAGTACGAAGGCGAAGGCGCTGCGAAGCAGCCGTACGTTCGCCAGCACCGTCATCACAAAACAGTGGAGCCTATCAGCGACTTTACGATGCCGGGTGAGAAACTCGAGATTCCAGAGAACCAAGCTACTGGCTTTGAATCCAGCAAGGGCGCTTACGCGAAGAAGGGTTGGCGCAAGCCAAAGAACGAGATTGCTCACCTTCGCAAAGACGTTCACTACGGCCAATACCTGCAGGTTCCTAAGGGCCAGCGCGACATTTTTGTCAGGAAAGAGCGCCGTTCAAATGCGGGTTCGCTAATTGCCGCCATCATCGTTTTGGCCATCATTGCCGCAGTTTTCTATTTCCTCTGGACCTGGATGTCCGCCAACTGGGGCGTTGCGATTCGCTAAACGCGCTGTTCGCCAGCGGTAGCTGCAAAGTCGCGATGTCGTGCGGTGTGTCGGCAGCTGAGCTATCCAGTGCGCGCCTGATTTCTGCAAAGAATCTGTACCTTTTGCCTGATAATGTAAAAGAATCGGTGGATTTTGCCTGATTTCATCAAAGAATCTGTGTCCCAAACACAGATTCTTTGCACTTTTTAGGCAGACTTTGAAGCGTGTCCGAGGTTGCCCTTCCACAGGCGCTCACATGAAGCCTGATTTTCTCGCCATGTCTGAACGATTTGTCGGAAAAGCTCACCAAGTCTGAGCTATTTGCCGGTTTTTCTCATCATGTCTGAGTAAATTTACTCAGACATGATGAGCTTTTCAGGCTCGCAATCGTGA
>CAKAPZ010000098.1 GCA_916720015.1 uncultured Atopobium sp.
TCATTCCTCACTGGGCTGAGGAGCTCAGCCACGAGGCTCTGGGCAAGAATACACCTGTCTATCATCAGCCATGGCCAGAGTTTGATCCTGAACAGGCAAAGAGCAATACCGTAGAGATTGCTGTTCAGCTCAAGGGTAAGGTCCGCGCTCGTATTGAGGTTTCTGCCGATGCTTCTGAGGAAGAACTCACTGCGGTCGCAACTGAGGCTATTGCCGATCAGCTTGAGGGCAAAGAGATTAAAAAAGTTATTGTAGTTAAGGGACGACTTGTGAATATCGTTGCCTAACAGCAAAAACACTTGACGAGAAGCCCTTTATCTCGTAAGATATCTCTAAACGTAGTTGTTATTAGTTGGAAGTGGGGTTGAGTTTTGACCCCGCTTCCTTTCTGTATGTAGATGAGGAGGTCAAATGCAAAACGAAGGTGCAACAAAGAAAATCTTGTCCGCACTAGAGCAGGCTGCACTCAATCACCACATTGATATTGTTGATGTTGAGATTGTTGGTTCTTCTAAGAATCCCGTGGTCAGAGTAAGAATTGACCATGATGATCAGACAGCAGAGACCATTTCTCTTGATGAGGTTGCTCAAGAAACTTCATGGATCTCAGATACCATCGATGAGCTTGATCCTTTCCCAGCATCATTTACCTTGGAGGTTTCTTCTCCAGGCATGGCACGTCCACTTCGTCGTGCAAAAGACTTTGAGCGCTTTGCGGGAGAAGAGATTCAGCTTCAGACTACCGCCACAGAGGGACGCCGTAAATTTACCGGCAAACTCTTGGGCATTGAGGGTACAACTATCTCAATCCAGACTGAAGACGAGGTCTGTACTGTTGATTTGTCTGAGTTAAAGAAGTGCGTTATTAAACCAGTTTTTGATTTCTCGGCCTCAGCCAAGAAGTAGATAGAGAGGATTATTCATGGCATCTGAAATGATGGAAGCTTTGATGTTGCTTTGCCAGGAGAAGCACATCGATGAGTTGTATCTGCTGGACCGTTTGGAGCAGTCTCTGGCAAAAAGCTATGCTGACGTCCTTCATCTTGATTTTGGCGCCCGTGTCACCATTGATAGGGCTACTGGCCGTGTCTACGTCTACGAGCTTGTCCCTAAGGGTGAGCCAGATGAGGAGACTGGTGAGTACACTGAGTTTGACGAGGTAGACGTAACTCCTCCAGATACCAGCCGTATTGCTGCACAGCATGCTAAGGCAGAGATTAAGACCCTTGTGCGCAATGCCGCCCGTGCTCAGATTTATGATGAGTTCCGTGGCCGCATTGGTGACATCATCACAGGTACTGTTCTTCAGTCCACTCCTGATTTCACCATCATTAAGATTCGTGAGGGTGTTGAGGCAGAGCTTCCACACTTTGACCAGCGTCGTTTCCCTGATGAGCGCGATGAGCGTCCAGCAGGTGAGCGTTACCTTCACAACCAGCGCATTAAGGCAATTATCGTAGACGTTCGCGATCCTAATGCAACTCAGCCAGCAGTTCGTGGTGAGCGTCAGCGTCCACCAATTGTTGTTTCTCGTACCCACCCAGATCTTATCCGCCGTCTCTTTGAGCTTGAGGTTCCAGAGGTTTATGACGGTGTGGTAAGCATCCGCTCCATTGCTCGTGAGGCTGGCGTCCGTTCCAAGATTGCCGTTTCTTCCGTTGACGAGCGCCTTGATCCAGTTGGTGCTTGCGTTGGTCCTAAGGGCAGCCGTGTTCGCACCGTAGTTTCTGAGCTCCGTGGAGAGCGCGTTGACGTTGTGCCTTGGTTTGACGATGCCGCTCGTTGCGTTGCGTCTGCGCTTTCACCTGCACGCGTTTCTCGCGTTATTGTTGATGGCGCTACGGGACACGCAACTGTTATTGTTCCTGATGATCAGCTGTCTTTGGCAATTGGTAAAGAGGGCCAGAATGCTCGCCTTGCTGCTCGCCTAACTGGTCTTCACATTGACATCAAGAACGAGTCCCTTGCTGCAAGCATTTTGAACAACCTTCCTGAGGTTGTTGAAGAGACTGTTGACGAGGAAGAGATTGCTCATCGTTGCAAGTATGTGAGCCCTAACGGAACTCCTTGCCGCAATATGGCAAGACCTGGTTCTGATTTCTGTGGCATTCATGATGACATGGAGAATGCAGAGATTTCTTCCGATCCAGACTCACTGATCTAGGCAACTACCTGTAACTATCCCGTCAACCGGAAGGTTTTCATATATGGCAAAAATGCGTGTACATGACCTTGCCAAAGAATATGGTATGCAGAGCAAAGAATTGCTCGAGCACCTTGCGGACATGAAGATTCCTGCAAAGTCTGCTTCTTCTACGCTTGAAGATGCATATATCTCTATTGTTCGCAAGAAACTCCAGCCTATTATGGAGGCTCGTGCCGCTGAAATCGCAGCTCAGAAAGCTGCCGAGGAAGAGGCTGCTGCCAAAGAGGCTAAGGCTGCTGCAGAGGCAGCAGAGGCTGAGCGTCTTGCTGCAGAGGCAAGACGTGAAGCTGAGCGTGCTGAAGAAGAGAAGAAGCGCGCAAAAGAAGAGGCTGCTCGTAAGAAAGAAGAGGAGCGCCGCCGCGCTGAGGAAGAGAAGAAGCGTCTTGAGGCTGAAGAGGCCGAGCGTAACCGCGTAAAAGATACCGCTCCTAAGGCTGCTCCTTCTTTCAATAACCTGCTTGACCAGATTGCTCAGCAGGAAGAGGTATTGAAGCAGCAGGCAGCGGAGTCCGCTGCTCAGAAGAAGGCTGAGAAGGGACCTAGAAACCATGCTCGCGCCAATGCAAGCGAGGCAAGTGGTGCTCCTTCTCGTCATAACTTCAAGAATGAGCGCGATGACGCTTCCATGTCTGATGAGCGTCCAAACGGTAAGCGCAAGAAGAATCGTCGCGGCGGAGATGACGGAGAAGACCGTTATAGCCGTATGGCGCGTGAGGCTGAGGCTTACAACAGAAGCCGCGTTTTGGATGAGGCTCGTGTTGCTATTGAAGAGGCAAGCCGTGAGTCCACTGGCCGCCGTAAAAAGCGTAAAGAGCGTCGTCAGAAGCAGGCTGCAGAGGCTGCTATGGAGCAGCGTATTGAAGAAGCGCTTGCAAACGACCAGGATATTTCCCAGCTTGATACCGTAAAGGTTCCTCAGGGCTCAACTGTCTCTGAACTTGCTGAGCTTCTTGGTGTTCCTGCAAATGATATCATTAAGCGCCTGTTCCTGCTTGGCAACCCTCTGACGCTTACCGAGACCATGTCCGATGAGCTTATTGAGATTGTTGCTGATGACCTTGGTCGTCAGATTAAGATCATGTCCAAGGAAGAGGAGAATTCCTTCACCTTCTACGATGATCCTAAGGACTTGAAGCCACGTCCTCCAGTAGTTACCGTCATGGGTCACGTTGACCACGGTAAGACATCGCTTCTGGACGCAATTCGTCACACCGGCGTTGCAGCTGGCGAGGCCGGCGGCATTACACAGGCAATCGGTGCATCTCAGGTCACCATTAACGGCCGCGAGATTACCTTCATTGATACCCCAGGTCACGAGACCTTTACCGCTATGCGTGCTCGTGGTGCAAAGGTTACCGATATTGTCATTCTGATTGTTGCTGCAGACGACGGCGTTATGCCTCAGACCATTGAGTCTATTAACCACGCAAAGGCTGCTGGCGTTCCAATTGTTGTTGCTGTCAACAAGATTGATAAGCCAGGCGCAGATCCTACCCGCGTTCGTCAGGAGCTCACCGAGTATGGTGTTATTCCTGAGGAGTGGGGCGGACAGAACATGTTTGTTGACATCTCCGCTAAGCAGAATTTGGGCATCGACGATCTTCTCGAGACCATTCTTTTGCAGGCAGATGTCCTTGAGCTGAAGGCAAACCCAGACACCTTTGCTTCTGGTAACGTTCTTGAGGCTAAGCTTGACCGCGGTCGCGGTTCTGTTGCTACTGTTTTGGTTACACGCGGTACACTCCACATCGGCGATGCTCTTGTTGCTGGTATGGCATTTGGTCGCGTCCGCGCAATGCTTGATCCTAAGGGCAACGCAGTTACTACCGCTGGTCCTTCTGATGCAGTTGAGATTCTTGGTCTGCAGACCGTTCCTGGCGCGGGCGATGAGTTCCGCGTCTTCCAGGAGGAGCGCGATGCCCGTGAGCTTGCTGATCAGCGCGCCCTTAAGGCTCGTATTGAAGAGCAGAACCGTGTTAAGCACGTTACCCTTGAGAACCTCTTTGACACCATGGCTGACCGTGACGTCAAGGAACTCAACCTCATCATCAAGGCTGATGTTCAGGGCTCCATCGAGGCTCTCCAGGATTCCCTGGACAAGATGGACCAGTCCGAGGTTCGTATCAGCACCATCCA
>CAKAPZ010000099.1 GCA_916720015.1 uncultured Atopobium sp.
GTACCGGAAGCAAGCTGATCAACAATTCCCTGAGCAAGCTCAACGCCCTCAGCGAAAGTCTCATTCATCTTCCAGTTACCTGCAATCATACGATTACGCATCGAGAAGCGCCTCCACTCCTGGAAGAGCCTTACCCTCAACGAGCTCCATGGAAGCACCGCCACCAGTGGAAATCCAGCTCATCTTGTCAGCAAGGTGGAACTTGTTAACTGCTGCAACGGAATCGCCGCCGCCGATGATAGAGGTGCAATCAGCATCTGCAACAGCACGAGCAACAGCCTCGGTGCCCTTTGCAAACTGTTCAAACTCAAAGACGCCCATAGGACCATTCCAGAAGACGGTCTTTGCGCCCTTGATAGCCTCAGAGTAAAGCTCAACGGTCTTAGGACCAATGTCCATACCCATGCGGTCTGCAGGAATCTGATCGGAAGGAACTACCTCACCAACAGCGTCCTCACCAAAGTGATCGGTAACAACGTTGTCAACAGGAAGCAGAATCTTAACGCCCTTCTCCTCTGCCTTCTTGAGCATCTCACCTGCGCGCTCAATCCAGTCTGGCTCCTGAAGAGAAGTACCAACGGTATAACCCTTTGCCAGGAAGAAGGTGTAAGCCATACCGCCACCAATGATGAGGGTATCAGCGGAGTCGATAAGGTGATCAAGAACACCAATCTTAGAAGAAACCTTGGAGCCACCAACGATAGCTACAAGTGGGCGCTCTGGGTTAGAGAAGATAGAGGTAAGAGTGTCAACCTCTTTCTCAAGCAGGAAGCCAGCATATGCAGGAAGGTAAGCTGCTGGTCCCACAACAGAGCCCTGTGCACGGTGAGCGGTACCAAAGGCATCAAGAACAAAGATGTCACCATAAGATGCAAGGGTCTTTGCAATCTCTGGATCATTCTTCTTCTCACGCTTGTCAAAGCGGACGTTCTCAAGAACAAGAACCTCGCCGTCCTTGAGTGCGTCTACAGCCTCACGGGCCTTCTCGCCATAGGTGTCCTCAACAAACTTAACCTCGTGGCCAAGAAGCTCAGCAAGCTTCTCTGCAGCTGGGCGCAGGGAAAGCTCTGGCTGGAAGCCGGTGCCATCTGGACGGCCAAGGTGGCTCATCAGGATGACCTTTGCGTTGTGATCGAGAAGATACTGGATGGTTGGAAGTGCAGCGCGAACGCGGGTGTCGTCAGTAACAACGCCGTCCTTTAGAGGCACGTTGAAGTCAACGCGCATAAGAACGCGCTTACCGTCAACATCTGCATCGCGGACAGTCTTCTTTGTAAAAGCCATGTCACTCCTTTAAATACGTTTCCAACAAAAGAAGGCGCGATCGCGGCAGATGCTGCGACCGCGCCCAAGGCGTCTATGTAACTAGAACTTAAGCAACGAACTTCTCGAAGTACTTGATGGTGCGGACCATCTGAGAAGTGTAGGAGTTCTCGTTGTCGTACCAAGAGGTAACCTGAACAAGAGTGGTGCCATCGCCAAGGTCAGAGCACATGGTCTGAGTTGCGTCGAAGATGGAGCCGTGGGTCTCACCGACGATATCGCGAGAAACAATGTCATCCTCGTTGTAACCAAAGGTCTCTGGAATGGTCTCTGCATATGCCTTCATTGCAGCGTTGACCTCGTCAACGGTGACCTTCTTGTCAACAACAGCATAGAGGTTGGTGAGGGAGCCAGTTGGCGTAGGAACGCGCTGAGCAGCACCAATGAGCTTGCCGTTGAGCTCAGGAAGAACAAGGCCAATAGCCTTAGCAGCACCGGTGGAGTTAGGAACGATGTTCTCTGCACCAGCACGGGAACGACGGAAGTTACCCTTGCGCTGTGGGCCGTCGAGGATCATCTGATCACCAGTGTATGCGTGAATGGTGGTCATGATACCGGACTTGATAGTTGCGAAGTCGTTAAGACCCTTTGCCATAGGAGCAAGGCAGTTGGTGGTGCAGGAAGCTGCGGAGATGATGTTGTCATCTGCAGTGAGGGTCTCATGGTTAACGTTGAAGACAATGGTTGGGAGGTCATTGCCTGCAGGAGCAGAAATGACAACCTTCTTAGCACCAGCGTTGATGTGAGCCTGTGCCTTGTCCTTAGAAGTGTAGAAACCGGTGCACTCAAGAACAACGTCAACGTTGAGATCGCCCCAAGGCAGGTTGTTAGCGTCTGCCTCCTTGTAAATAACAATCTCGTGACCGTCAACGATGATGGAATGGTCAGTTGCCTCTACCTTGTGATCGCGGGAATAGTTGCCCTGAGTAGAGTCATACTTCAGAAGATATGCAAGCATCTCTGGAGAAGTAAGGTCGTTGATTGCAACAATCTCGGAACCCTCATGACCAAACATCTGCCTAAATGCAAGGCGACCAATGCGGCCAAAACCGTTAATAGCAACCTTTACTGCCATACGTAATGCTCCTTTCGGTGACCCAGAGCCATTCTCCGGATTCATTAACATTTAAACCGTACACCGAGTATTTTACCGCACTCGCCGATAACTTATGCATCTTTTTCTAAATCCTGAACGATTTTTTCCAAACGAAGCAATCGGTGATACATGGCGGACTTGGATACGGGTGGTACAAACGACTCCCCCAGCGCTGATAATGACAGCTCAGGGTTATCTTTTCTCGCAAGACAAAAATCTCTGACCGCTGGCGGCAGGGCTCTGAGTCCAATGAGTTTCTCGGCCTTTTCTATAAGCGCTAACTGGTCTGCCGCTGCATTTGAAGAGCGTGTTTGATTTGCCATCTCTGCGTTGACAACTCGGTTGACGTTGTTGCGATAATGCTTTTGCACGCGGGTAAACGCGATAGCGCGCGCCATGGTGGGCGCACCAATCTCTCGCAAAAACTTGATGATGTCATCAGAGCTCTTAAGGTAGACAGCATAAATTTCTCTGGTACGCATGAGCGCATTGGTATGACGGTTGCGATGATTAAGGCGTGCCTTTACACCAATGGATCCCATAAGTTTTACCAGCTCAGTGGCAAACCTTTCTCCCGAGACAGCAATCTCTAGGTGAAAATCTTTTAAGGGATCGGCCAAAAATCCACCCGCCATAAACGCTCCACGCAAAAAGGCTCGCTGCGCTTGCTTGGTGCGAATAACACTCTTTGGAATGCCACTTACCAGGCCTTCTCCCGGTATATAAATACCAAGAGCGGAAAGCGCTTCTGCAAGCGAATCCTGGTTAGAAATCTCAAGCAAATAGTTGCGTTTTTTATGCATGATAGAGCGACGGTACTCAACGGAAGTACCCAGATCAAACAGACGGCGAGAAGAACTAATAACTGTTCGGGCTACCGTGCCTGTCTCGGTAACAATGCGAACGGCAAATTTACCAGGACCGTGCATCGACAACGTTCCAGAAACACGAATAAGCGCAGAAAGCTGGGCTAATTCACAGTCCGTCTGAATTTCTGGTACGCTGACCAGCTCATTTTTAACTAAGGCAGTATAGGACATGACAGACTAACTTCTACTCAGCCTGCTGAGACTTCTTCTGAGCCGCATCAAGATCGCGATGGAACAGCGTTACGCGATAGCCCTGGCTGGTAAGATGCTCTGCCGTAGCACGTGCGATTGCAACGCTTCTATGCTGGCCACCCGTGCAACCTACCGCAATAGAGAGCAAGCTTTTGCCTTCCTGCATATAGCCAGGCATTACTACATCAAGCAGCTCAAACCAAGACTTAAGGAATTTCTTAGTAGTGCCATGCTGAAGGACAAACTGAGCTACTGGCTCGTCAAGGCCGGTAAGTGGTCTGAGCTCTGGATCATAGTAAGGATTAGGCAGGAATCGCACGTCAATCATAAGGTCAGCCTCAACGGGCAAACCATTTTTGAAGCCAAAGGAAAACACGCTAACATCCATAAGCTGCTGTTCAGCAAGCTCTGAAAATGCGCGACGAAGACGACTCTTGAGCGTATTAGTACGCATAGACGAGGTATCTAGGACCACATCCGCCAGCGCTTTTATGTCCTGAAGCTGTGCGCGCTCCCTAGAAATTGCAGATGAGAGATTTTCTCCCTCCTGCGCTAAAGGATGACGACGGCGATTCTCGCTATAGCGACGCATAAGCACTTCGTCTGAGGAGTCTAGATAAACAATCTTGTATGTGAGCTCGTGATCTGCAAGAGACTTCAGAGCTTCAGAGATGTCATCAAAAAGACCCTGCGAGCGCAAATCACAGGTAACAGCCAAGTGGCGACCAACACCCGTATTAATGCCCACAAGGTTAGAAAGCTGCAAAATAAGAGCTGGTGGCAGGTTATCAATACAGAAATAACCCATGTCCTCAAACACATGGAGCGCCTGC
>CAKAPZ010000100.1 GCA_916720015.1 uncultured Atopobium sp.
GTCATATCGCCGCAGGTCAGGTAGAAGCGACCCTGCAGCGGCGTGGCCTTGTTGATGCGCACGTACGAGCGCAGTCCTTGCGGGGCCTCTCGCACGCGAATCTGCGTGATCTGGGACAACTTGTAGGTTGATTTGTGCCTTCCCGTGACAAACGTGATTGAGTCTGGAGCGAGAATAACCTGTTCAGGATAGGCGTGGGCGAGAAACGCGTTGAGAATCGAGTACAGGCAAACCACAACTAAAAAGAGCATCAGCCAGCGGATAAACCCGAGCGCAAACAGCACGAGTGCTGCGAGAAGTACGAGTATAGAGACGTAGTTGGGTAGCAGCACGTCGATGACGTAACGGCGGCGATTGTACGTGTACGTGACCGTTTTGGTCACAGTGTCAGCGCTGGTCGCGGCTGCGGCGTCGGCGCTGGTCACGGCGTCAGTGCGGGTAGCGGCGGCATCGCGGGTCGCGGCACCGGCGCTGGTCGCAGCTGCGGCGTCGGTGCGGGCTGCGGCGCGGTCGTCGACTGACGGGCGCTTGCTGGTTGATGAGGACTTTGAAGTGGACATGGTTCTCGCCTTTGGGTTAAGCGGTAAACAGAGAGGCTCGCCAAGTGGAACCTGGACGAGCCTCCTTGCGATTTTTTGTAGGCAACGAGGCCTGCTCGGGACGGGACTAAGCCTCCTGAGCCTCGTGCATTGCAGCAGCTTCCTTGAGGATGCGGCTGCGGTTCCACACAGCAAGTGCGCAAGCGATTGCACCAGTTACTACAACGCCAACGATTGGGTTGATGCTGGAGAACAGGACAAACAGGCCGGACAGTGGGCTGCCGCCGTCGGAAAGGACGGTGATCAGGGAAGAACCAGCAACGCCGGTGCTACCAACTGCAGCTGCAATGTCGAAGCCAGCCTGAGTTGCAGACTGTGTAATGAGTGGAGCAAGAGCGGTGGAAATCAGCAGGCCGATGATGACGGAAACAATGCCGATGATCAGGCCGCGGAAGCCGTTGCCCTTGCAGACAGGTACTGCGACTGCGAGCATGTAGGTACCAGCAGCAAGGTCGACGAATGGCAGAGTCTGGTTGCCAACTGGCTGAAGCAGAAGTGCAAACAGAACCATCAGAGGAATGCAGATAAGAGCCAGGGACAGAGTGACTGGGTGGCCAACTGCAACTGCAGAGTCGAGGCCGATCCAGATGTTGCCGCGGTTCTTAACGCGCTGCTGGATGAAGTTAGAAGCTGCCTCGGAGATTGGCAGGAGGCCTTCCATCAGGAGAGCTGCCATACGAGGGATGAGGATCAGAACGGAACCAAGGGTGACGCCGATGGTCAGGATCTTGGTGATGGAGCCTGCGACGTCAGCAGCGTCGAAGTATGCAACGCAGCCGATGATGAGGCCGATGACGGTGCCGATGAACAGTGGCTCGCCGAAGACGCCAAAACGCTTCTGCATGGACTCGACGTCAATGTCGATGTCGCGAACGCCAGGGATCTTATCGATCAGCCAGTTCAGACCCATAGCAACTGGTGCGTAAGCAAGCGAGAAGCCCTGGGAGATAGAAACGCCTGGCATGTTGAGTGCCTTCTGGACGTCCTTTGCGGTTGCGTCAGCAAGAACAAGCAGGATGACCTCGTCGATGATTGCTGCAGCAAAGCCAAGCATGATGTTGTTGGTAACGTTTGCAACAAGGGAGCCGACGAATGCGTAGTGCCAATAGTTCCAGATGTCGACGTTGACTGTCTGGGTGAAGTTAACCAGAACAAGAAGCAGGTTAACGATAAGTGCCAAAGGAATGATAACCAGACCAATGGTGGTGCCGAGTGCAATTGCTGCACCTGCTGGCCAACCAACGTCGATGACGTTGAGGGTCAGACCAAAGCGGTGAATCATCTCCTGAACTGCAGGTCCAATTGCGGTACCAAACAGCTGGTTGATGACGAGGTTAAGGCCGATAAAGCCAACGCCGACCATAAGGCCAGCCTTGAGGCTCTTACCAAAGCCTGCTCCCAGAGCGCAACCGATGATGGTCAGGATGATTGGCATCATGACTGCAACACCGAGGCCCTGAAGGAACGAGAAGAATGAAATTACTACTTCCACACTTACCTTCTTTCGAACAAAAACAAACACCCGTCGCCGTTGGCGAAAGGCCGTTGGCGCGTGGCCGAGCGGACAACCGTTGGCGAGCGGGTGTAAAAACCCGAACTACTTACTTGAGGATGTCAAGAATCTGCTGCTCAGCAGCTGCCTTACCAATGGTGGTGAGGAAAGGAACGCCGCTAACATATGGGCAGGTAATGCTTGCAGGTGCCTCAGTAGTTGCAATGAGGATATCTGCGTCTGCGCACTGGCTGACTGCCTCGCCAATGGAGCACTTAACAATGTTGTAAGTTCCAGCAAGACCGTTGGAATCGAGAAGATCCTTGACCTTTGCCTCAACAGCAGTAGAGGTTGCGATACCGGAACCACAAGCTACGACTACCTTTTTCATGTCTTCTCCTTCGAGACAGAACGAGATTTTCTCGCCCTAATATGTGGTTGATGTGCTGCTAGCTGCGCCGGCGGCTGAGTGCAGGGCGCGCAATTGCCGAGCTGGTGACCGCAGACGGCTGCCGTGCTGGTGACCGTGGACGGCTGCCGTGCTAGTGACATCAACCGTTGTGCCGATGTTACCTGTTTATTGCCCGGGTTTCTCGGCGTTTAAACACTTAACGTAGGTATTGTAAACAAATTAAACAAGATTGTCCACGTTGTTTTATCTATGCAACTTTTATATAGTGGATGTATTAGTTTTATGAAGTACTTGCAGGTAAAACGTTTTTAACGTATTAGTTGAGTTGTTTATTTGACGTTTGAGGAGGACGCAATGACAAGGGTAAGCATCCGCGATGTAGCTGCTGAAACAGGCTACTCTCCTGCAACCGTCTCAAATGTCCTCAACGAAAAAGGCAACGTCGGAGCCAAGGCAACCCACATCATCCTAGAGGCCATTGCGCGCCTTGGGTACAGCCGCTCGGCTCAGATTTCTCGCATCATTTTTGCGATTGCGCGCGTCAACGGCCGCATCGTCGACGAAAGTACCTTTCAAGCAGGTGTTTATACCGGCATCGAACGAGCTGCTCGCAGACTCGGGCTGCCGTCGGCGATGGTAACCTTGGACCTCCCCGACCCTGTTACTAGCAGGAAAAACATTGCAGAGCTGGAACAAAACGAGGGAGCTGGCGTCGTTCTTCTCGCCACCGAGATTGTCTCGGACGATCAGTTTTCCTTGCTGGAGGAGTTTAGCCTGCCGCTGGTGATTCTGGACAGCTGGAGCGACAAGCTGCCGTTTGACTGCGTGGTTACCGCTAACGAAACCGCAGCGTATCGCGCGTGCACGTTGCTGGTTGAGCACGGCCACGAGGTCATCGGGTACGTCGGCCACGTCGAGCGCTGCAAGAACTATCCCCTGCGTGAGCACGGTATGCGTCGCGTGCTGGACGACATGCGATTCCCGTTTGACGAGAACAACCGTGTGCTTGTTGACTCGGCGCCCGAGGAGGCCTATCACCAGCTGGTTGATTGGCTGGAACAGAGGCGCGACTCGCTGCCTACCGCGTTTTTCTGCGAGAGCGATAGCCTGGCAGCCACCGTTGTCCGCGCCCTGCGTGAGCTGGACATTGATGTGCCAGGCGATGTCTCGGTTGTGGGTTTTGACGATGACCGCATCTGCAAGCTGATTCAGCCTTCGCTTACCTCCGTGCATGTTCCCAAACACGAAATGGGAGAAATCGCAGTTAAACGCCTCGTTGATCAGACGACCGACGCGCATTACGCTCCCTGTATTTCGCAGCTCCATACGACTGTGGTTTCGCGCAAGAGCGTCAAGCAGCTGTAGCGGGCGGACGACGCGCGACGGACGGGCGAACCGCAAGTACACGCGAACCGCAGGTAGATAGCGCGGTATGGGCGCGAACGGGTATGGAGTATGTGCCAGAATGCGCGACACACGGCATTTTGCGATGCTGTCACCGTAACGATACGTATTTTTCGCGGTCAGTAACGTCAATATGCACGATATTGCATATTTCATTCGTTTTATAAGCAAAATCTTCACTGAACTTGGAAAATCGCCGTTTTTGAGAGCCAAAGCGGTAAAAAATGCGTTTAGTTGGGGATGGAGAAATTTAGTTCAATTTTTATCTTTATGTTTGCCCAGGAAAGACGAAAAAGTTTTAACTATTTCTTTTACCAATTAAGTCAAAACAGCTCATTTTCAAAATGAATACACCAACTAAACGCATTTTTTACCT
>CAKAPZ010000101.1 GCA_916720015.1 uncultured Atopobium sp.
AGGAAGGCGCTAAAGGTGCAAAGGTAGAGAACAAGGATAAGCCTGTTGTCTTCTTTAACCGCCAGCCTTCCAACAGCTCCACTGGTGAGCTTGATACAAACACTCTTAACTTCAACAAAGACACTTATTACGTTGGCTTTGATGCAGTTCAGGGTGCAGAGCTCCAGGGCCAGATGGTTCTTGATTACATCAAGGCTCACGCAGCTGAGCTTGATCGCAACAAGGATGGCATCATTGGTTACGTTCTTGCAATTGGTGACATTGGTCACAACGACTCTATCGCTCGTACTCGTGGTGTCCGTAAGGCACTTGGTACTGGCATCGAGAAGGACGGCAAGATTATTTCCGATCCAGTAGGCACCAACACCGATGGCTCCGCTTCTGTTGTTCAGGACGGAAAGCTTGAGGTTGGCGGCAAGTCCTACACCATCCGTGAGCTCGCTTCACAGGAGATGAAGAACACCGCTGGTGCAACATGGGATGCTGCAACCGCTGGTAACGCAATTGCTGCTTGGTCTTCTTCCTTCGGCGATCAGATTGATGTTGTTGTTTCCAACAACGATGGTATGGGCATGTCCATCTTCAACGCATGGTCAAAGGCTCAGAAGGTCCCAACCTTTGGTTACGACGCTAACTCTGACGCTGTTGCAGCTATTGCTGACGGCTATGCAGGCACCATTTCCCAGCACCCAGATGTTCAGGCTTACCTGACTCTCCGTCTGCTCCGCAATGCTCTTGACGGCGCTGATATCAACACCGGCATTGAGTCCGCAGACGACGCTGGCAACAAGATTGACTCCAAGGACTACAAGTATGTTGCAGAGCAGCGTTCTTACTACGCACTCAACCTTGCAGTTACCGCTGATAACTACAAGGACAACCTTGACGCAACCACTACCTATCCAGAGGCTTCTAAGCAGCTGAGCGCAGACAAGCACCCAGAGAAGAAGGTTTGGCTCAACACCTACAACTCTGGCGACAACTTCCTTGGTTCAACCTATGTACCACTGCTTAAGAAGTATGCTCCACTGCTCAACCTCAACGTTGAGTTCATCGCAGGCGATGGCCAGACTGAGTCCAACATTACCAACCGTCTTGGCAACCCTGACGAGTACGATGCATTTGCATTCAACATGGTTAAGACCGACAACGGTTCTTCCTATACCCAGCTGCTTAAGTAATTAAGTAGTCGATAGCACGAAACAATACCGGAGGGGAGACACCTGCTCTCCTCCGGTGTTCTCGCGAATAAGCGCAATAACTTAGCGAGATAAGGGGTGATTACATGGCAGATACAGAAAACGATATCGTTCTAACAATTGATGGAATGAGCAAGTCCTTTGGACGTAACCGCGTTCTGGATCACATTTCAATGAACGTACGCCGTGGAACCGTTATGGGTCTTATGGGAGAGAACGGCGCAGGCAAATCTACCATGATGAAGTGCCTGTTTGGTACGTATCAAAAAGATGAAGGCAAGATATTTCTTGACGGCAAAGAGGTTAGTTTCTCTGGACCAAAAGACGCACTTGAGAATGGCGTCGCAATGGTTCACCAGGAGCTTAACCAGTGCCTTGATAGAAATGTTGTAGATAACTTGTTCCTTGGTCGCTATCCCGTTAATGCAATGGGTGTTGTCGACGAGGGACGCATGAAAAAAGAGGCTAACGAGCTCTTCAGGCGTCTTGGTATGACCGTAGACCTGACACAGCCTATGAAGAACATGTCAGTATCTCAGCGTCAGATGTGCGAGATTGCAAAGGCAATTTCTTACAACGCTAAGATTATTGTTCTTGATGAGCCTACTTCTTCACTTATGACCCAAGAGGTCGAGAAACTCTTTGAGATGATTCACATGCTCAAAGAGCAGGGAATTTCTTTGGTCTACATCTCTCACAAGATGGATGAGATCTTTGAGATTTGCGATGACATTTCAGTTCTTCGTGACGGTAAGCTTGTTATGACCAAGCGCTCAAATGAGACCAACATGAATGAGCTCATCTCGGCAATGGTCGGCCGCTCACTTGAGAATCGCTTCCCAGACGTTACTAACACACCTGGTAAGACATATCTTTCTATTCAGCACCTTTCAACTAAATATGAACCATACCTTCAGGACGTCACCTTTGATGTAAAGAAGGGTGAGATCTTTGGTCTGTATGGTCTTGTCGGCGCTGGTAGAACTGAGCTTCTGGAAACAATCTTTGGTGTAAGAACCAGAGCTGCCGGTCGTGTCTACGTCAACGAGCACCTTATGAACTTCTCGACAGCTGCAGAGGCAATGGATCATGGTTTTGCCATGATTACCGAGGAGCGCAAGGCAAACGGCCTGTTCCTTAAGGGTGACCTGACGTTTAACACAACCATTGCAAACTTGAACCAGTACAAGTCTGGTCCAATTCTTTCTGATCCTAAGATGACTAAGGCTACTGTCAACGAGCTCAAGGTTATGAACACCAAGGCTCAGGGTCCATCAGACTTGATTTCAAGTCTTTCTGGCGGCAACCAGCAGAAGGTCATTTTTGGTAAATGGCTCGAGCGCTATCCTCAGGTTTTCCTGATGGACGAGCCTACTCGTGGTATTGATGTTGGTGCTAAATATGAGATCTACCAGCTCATTATTGATATGGCTAAGAGCGGTACCACTATTATCGTAGTCTCTTCGGAGATGCCAGAGATTTTGGGAATTACCAACCGTATTGGCGTTATGTCCAACGGCAGGCTCTCGGGCATCGTAAATACCAACGAGACAAATCAAGAAGAACTCCTGCGCCTCAGCGCAAAGTACCTGTAGGAGAGGATGATACAAATGCCAAAAACAGGTGGATCTGTTCTGACGGCCGAGCAGGAAAAAGAGCTGCTAAAGCCTATTGATCAGAAGATTGGTTCCATTCAGGCTCAAATTGATGAGCTTCGCGCAAATGGTACCAACAAAGTAATTTCAACACTGAGCGCTATTGAGTCAACAAAGCGCGATAAGTCTATCTCTGCTGAAGAGCGCAACACGCTTATTGAGGGTTATAAGGCTGAGCTGGAGCTTGCAAAGAAGGTTGAGTCCGAGAACAGCGCTCAGGTCTCCAAGCTTATTGCAGAGGCCGAGGCTTATCTCAAGGAGCACTACAAGAGTGAGTATCTTGAGCCAGTTAAGGCAAGCTGTGTTGTAGAGAAGGGGCAGGCTAAGCAGAATTACGCTGCTGCTCTTGAGCGCCTCAAGAAGGAGCACGAAGAGGCTGTCAGCAAGACTTCTGATGCTCAGGAAATCAAGGACGAGAAGTACGTCTATAAGAACCGCCAGTTTGATGCTAAGGTCAACTATCAGAAGGATCTTCAGCGCATCAAAGATCGCGCTCACAATGCGTTTAGTCATGAGTATCACCTCATCGACCTTCTCAGGATGTCTAAGTTCACTCCACTGGAGTCTCAGGCTCAGAAGTGGGAGAACTACAAGTACACCTTTAACACCCGTTCATTCTTGCTTCAGAACGGTCTGTACATTGTTATTCTCCTGGTATTTATTGCCCTTTGTATCATTACCCCAGCAGTTAAGGGCACTCAGCTTCTGACATACTCCAACGTCATCAACATTCTTCAGCAGGCATCGCCTCGAATGTTCCTGGCTCTTGGTGTAGCTGGATTGATTCTTCTTACCGGTACTGACCTGTCTATTGGTCGTATGGTTGGTATGGGCATGACCGCTTCAACCATCATCATGCACCAGGGCATCAATACTGGCCAGGTCTTTGGTATCACGTTTGATTTTACTGGCGTTCCAATTCCTGTCAGAATCATCATGGCTCTGGTTACCTGTATTGTCCTGTGCACCTGCTTTACCAGTATCGCTGGCTTCTTTACCGCCAAGTTTAAGATGCACCCATTCATTTCGACCATGGCTAACATGCTGATCATCTTTGGTATTGTTACCTATGCAACAAAGGGTGTTTCATTCGGCGCTATTGAGCCATCCATTCCAGACATGGTTATTCCACGAATTGGTAAATTCCCATCCATCATTTTGTGGGCAATCGCAGCTATCGCTATTGTTTGGTTCATCTGGAACAAGACAACCTTTGGTAAGAACCTCTACGCTGTAGGTGGAAATCCTGAGGCAGCAGCTGTTTCTGGTATTTCAGTCTTTAGAGTTATGGTTGGCGCCTTTGTCATGGCTGGTATCCTCTATGGATTTGGTTCATGGCTCGAGTGCATGCGTATGGTCGGCTCCGGCTCTGCAGCTTACGGACAGGGTTGGGACATGGA
>CAKAPZ010000102.1 GCA_916720015.1 uncultured Atopobium sp.
ACAGCCTTCACCTGCGTCTCTGGTTAATTCTTACCTGAGCGCGAGCGACGTTAGCACAGCGGGTACTGCAGGCGCCACAAGCGCCGACGGCATCATAAGTGACAGCCTTGCCGAGAGCCTGATCAACAACTTCCTGGCAAATGGCTCTGAGGACGAGGGCGATGCTCCTAACGTCTTTATCTTTGAGATGACACGCCTCGACCCATCCAGCCCAATGCCTGAGGGAACCACCGGCAACACCGCTCGTACCCGCAGACTTCTTGGCGGCGACGCTGTATTCCACAACATCACTTTCACCCAGCCTGGTACCTACGTTTACACCATCAAAGAGGTCACAGGCACCCAAAACATCCAGTACGATCAGAGCGTCTACACCGTTACCTACCACGTAACTGACGATGGCACTGGCCAGCTTGAGGCAACGCGCACTATGACCAAGACTGACGAGGACGGAAACGTTACTACCGTTGACCTTGGCGAGCATAACGATGCGCCAGGCGCTGTCTTTACTAATGTCTATCCTGATCCACTGCCAGTCAGGGACTATCCAGTTGTCCATAAGGTTGTTACTGGTAACGCACCAGATGCTCCAACCGACTATCCATCAGTTCTCCCTGATGATAACGGCGGCAACCCACGCACTGCAACAACTCAGGATGTCTTCAAGTTCACGCTCACCCGCAACGATCCTTCCTACCCAATGCCAAACAACGCAACAACAGATAGCGTTGAGACTTCTGTTGCAGTTTCTGGCGATAATAACTTCGGTGAGCTAGTCTTTACGCAGCCTGGCACCTATGTTTACACCATCAAAGAGGTTACCGGCACTAACCAGAGGGTTACTTACGACAAGTCCGTCTACACCCTCACCTACACCGTCTTTAAGAATGATGATGGTGAGCTTGATTTCACCTATCACATTACTAAGACCGCTGAAGATGGAACCGTAACAGAGGTTGATCAGTGCGAGTGCAACAGCACGCCTCCTCTGGTCTTCACTAACGACTATCCAGAGCCTGAGCCTCAACCAACACCAGATCCTGAGCCAACACCTGAGCCTGAGCCAACTCCTAGCTCTGATCCACACAAGCCTTCTAAGACTAAGAAGAAACGCGTTCTGCCAGACACTGGCGATGTCGCTGAGCTTGTAATTGCTTCTGTTGGCATGGTTGCTTCTGGCATCACCGCTCTCGGCTTTGCACTAAGGGCTCGCAAGCAGAAGTAAGATCCATACATTCCTTGGTATGTAAAATGGCCTCGATTTATTCGAGGCCATTTTTTATTGACTTTTCAAATAATCTATTAAAATATCTCTTATCGGATGTTATTTCATTTCTAGAAAAAGGAATTCCTATGCCCGAAGAGAAAAACAATTTTCATTTGCCTATTGACTTTAAAAAACTAACTGAAGTTGATGCTGGAGAAATTCTTTCAGATATTTATGGGAAAGCTTTAGATGGAATTCCAAAAGTAAGTCGTTCAGTAGAAGAAATGGTAAATGACTACGCTAGTAAAGCCGATACACCTAAAGATGCCGCTCTTATGCTCGTACAAAATCAAGTTCTCAAATGTGGTACATCAGGTTTTCTTACTGGTCTCGGTGGCCTTATTACACTGCCTGTCTCAATTCCCGCAAATATAGGTAGCGTTCTATATGTCCAATTAAGAATGGTTGCCGGAATTGCAAAATTAGGTGGTTATGATATTAAATCGGATCAAGTACAAACCATGGTATATCTTGCCTTAACGGGATCCGCATTAAAAGATGTTGTTAAACAAGTTGGAATTAAGTTTGGTGAGAAAACACTCCAAGCTGCTATTAAGAAAATTCCAGGCAAAGCATTAGTTGCTATTAATCAACGCATTGGATACCGTTTAATTACAAAGTTCGGAGAAAAGGGAATCATTAATCTCGGAAAAGCAATTCCTCTTATTGGAGGCGTTGTTGGAGGAAGCATTGATGTAATCTCCACTAAAATAATTGCTAAAAATGCAATTGACATGTTTATTAACAATGTAATGCCAGAAGGCTCAGAATTGTCAAATGAAGAAATTACTGATATAGAGTCTATTGATATCACTGATGAAAGTGAATTGATTTAATTTTTGATTCAACAGTGAAACGGCCGCCTTCAACTAAGAGGGCGGCCGTTTTTCTTGGACAAGACGTTTTTCTCGCCAGAGGCTACTCCCCTAGCATGTTTTGAAGGTCGTAACCAAAGGACTTAACAAACTCGTAGGCGTCCTTCTGCCAGTCCTCCGTGAAGATACCAGGAGCGGTCTCGAAGAAGCTAGAGTCCAAATAACGGATAATAATGAAGTTGCTGTTTGGCTGGTCGAAGCCATTGCCTCTACTGAAATCGATACCGTGACCAGTATTTCTTCTCATTGCTGCTTCAAGAATAGGTACTGTGAGCTCGTTGACGGGAACTACAATGTCTGCCCTATCAAAGAAGCCACCTTTTTCTTTAGTGAAGACAAAGAGATTGTTGAGTGCGCCACCAGCAACACACTGAACTCGACGAATGTCGGAAAGCTTGACCTGATGCTTTGCGCCGGAAATCACGCCGTTTGCGATTGTGATCTTTTTCTCCTTGAGGCTGAACCCAAGCTTAGTGTTTAACGTGTCAAGGTTATTAGGGAACTCAGTAGTAAGCTTATTGGCTGCAAAAGCGAGGATGATTGTCTTTGTATCCAGAATGTTGTGACCAAATTCGCGGAGCTTTAGATCTGTGTCAATGCTTACGAGGTTGTGGCCTTCGTTGTCCTTAAAGGTAATCTCGTAAGGGCCGTTTGAGCTGCAATAGTTCAGCAAAAAGGTTGAACCAACCTCGGAAAACAGGACGTTTACCTCTGGTTTTCCATTACCAGGAACGTAAGCCAAGCCGTCTTTGGTGACGGTATAAGAATACTTATCGTCGCACTTAATTGATACTTGTCGATCCTCAAAGATACTTCTCATAAGCCTTTTACCTCCACGTTTTGCAATACAGGAAATAACCGGGAACTACCTAAAATTATATCGTGTTGCTGGGAAATTGTTTGCAGTGCGCTTAGTTTTCGGTGGATGAGGCAAACTTGTTGTTGTCTGCATCGGGTGAATCGTCTGTTTAACTGGATTCCTGTATAACAGAGTCTGTTTATTCATAATCGTGAATACAACAATTTTAGGGTACTGATTTTAGTGCCTAAAAAGGTAAAAAACCCGTTTAGTTGGAGATGAAAATTGAAATTTCGTTATTTGATGCCCAACTAAACGCATTTTTTACCGTAGTTAAAAGTTTTTCCTGGGCAAACGTGTATGCAGAAAAATGTAACCCCCAACTAAACGCATTTTTTACCACTTGGCGCAAAGGTGGATACGGGAGCCTCGCAAAACACCAGGATAGCGGTCGGCTGCATGATTCAATGCGACATACATGATGGTCGCAATGGGCTTGACGGACTTGATGGCCATGACGGTTTTCCTGAGCTACACAAAACAGGCTCCTGGTTTACCAGGAGCCTGTTTTAATCGCAATCAGCGAGTTTAGAACTCTAGCTATTAGCTGTTCTTCCTTCTAAGAGCGATGCCAAGACCACTCAGAGACAGAGCTGAAGCTCCAACGATTGAAGCAATACCCGAAGCGTCGCCTGTGTAAGGAAGGCCTGGCTTCTTAGGCTCTGGGGTGGTAGGAGGCGTGGTTGGAGGAACAACAGGAGCAGTGTTGGTCACTGTGAAACCATCGTCCTGATTACCAGTAATCTGGGTTGTGTAGCCAGAAATAGGAGTCTCGGAGATGGTGTATGCGTACTCGTGACCATCAGTCTTGTCGTAGAACTCAAGGTTGCTGAAAGTGTGCTTCCAGTCGTCAGCCTTGGTAATAGTTACCCTATCAACCTCGACGCCGTCACGATACAGGACAATCTCAGCAGAATCGCCTTCCTTGTTCTCCCAAACCTTGGTGACAGGAATGTCGCGAGTCTTCATGTTGGTGTTGGTTACCACGTAGTTGGTAGCGTCGCCAGTGATCTGAGAGGTATAGCCATCAACTGCATCCTCAGTAACGGTGTAGTTGATCAGCGCACCATTGTTGTACTGGTTAAGGTTACTGAACGTATGCTGCCAGTTGTCTGCAGCGGTCAGAGTTGCGCTCTGAACCTCAACGCCATCAGCAAGCAGGTGAATAGTTACGCTATCAGCAGGTGCACCAATCCACTTCTTTGTTACTG
>CAKAPZ010000103.1 GCA_916720015.1 uncultured Atopobium sp.
TGAGACGTCATGTGGCTTCCCTGACCAACCTGAATGTTCTCCATAACAGTCATGTTGTTGAACAGGCGAATATTCTGGAAGGTTCGAGCGATACCCATATGATTTGCCTCTACAACGCTCTTTCCAGCAAGATCGTAACCGTCAATCATGACAGTACCGCGAGTTGGCTTATACACGTTGGTGAGCAAGTTAAAAACAGTTGTTTTACCTGCACCGTTAGGACCAATGATGCCAGAGATCTCGGTAGGACCAAGAGCAATGTTGAAGTCGTTAACAGCCGTCAAGCCACCAAAGTCAATGCCAAGGTGCTCAGCCTGAAGAACTGGAATTGCACCAAGGTCTCGCTCAGGAATGAGGTTGGGAGACTCTTGCCTGATAAGTTTTGTGGTGTTTTTAGTTGCCATCGCTCTTACGCCTCCTTCGAATCAGTTGAGGCTTCTGCCTGAGCTTCTGCCTGCGTATCTGCCTGAACACCCGCCTGCGCGTTGACCTGTACACCAGCCTGCTCATCCAAGTCATCCTTGTTCCAAGGAAAATCCCTGTTCATGACTCGCTCAATGATGCGAGACAAAGAGAAGTCATATGAGCCAAACAGACCCTCTGGCCTAAAGATCATGACCAGAATCAGCACGATTGCATAAGCAACCATACGGTAGTCGGCAAAGGCACGTAGAGCCTCTGGAAGCACGGTCAGGACAGTTGCGGACACAACAGAGCCAAACATAGAACCCATGCCGCCCAGAACAACCATAACCAGAATCTCAACAGACTTCATGAAGCCAAACTTAGCTGGTGCCATAACGCCGATGCAGCCCGCGTAAAGACCGCCAGCAATGCCAGCAAGGAATGCGGAGAAAACAAAGGCCAAAGTCTTGTAGTACGTGGTGTTAACGCCTGATGCCTCTGCTGCAATCTCGTTATCGCGGATGGCGAGAATAGCGCGTCCATGCCTAGACTTCATAAGAGTATGAATAGCAAAGATGGCAAGCGAAACGACAATAGCCGTGTTCAGATAACCCGTATATGCAGGAATACCCGTGAGACCTGATGCGCCACCAGTAAGCTTGAATCCAAGAGCGGAGTCAATGTTAACCAGGACAACGCGGATGATCTCTGCAAAGCCCAGGGTAATAATGGCCAGGTAATCACCACGGAGACGCAGTGCTGGAATACCAATAACCACACCCATAAGAGCAGCGCAAATACCGCCGAATAAAAGGCCAACAACAAAGAGAATTACTGCTGGTGTGGAGCCGGAAGCCATGGATTGAGCATCCAGTCCAAAGAGTGGCATCATGCGAATAATAAAGATTGCGCAGGCATAACCACCAATGGACATAAAGCCAGCGTGACCCAGAGGAAGCTGTCCAAGATATCCGGTAACAATGTTCAGAGAAACGGTCATCAGAACATAGACGCCGATTTGCTCAAAAACAACGGTCTGATAGCGAGAAATAAGACCCTCTCCTACCAGGAAGTTTCCGCCAAAGACAAAGAGTGCAACAAGAATTGCATTGATGGCATAGCGAGCAGGCATAGTGAGCTCACGACGCTGACCATCTTTTCCACCAAAACCAGTGACAATTACGGGGTTGTGGTTATTATCGCGTGGATACATTTTAGTCATGTGAGCCTCCTTACACTTTCTCGGTAACTGGTCGGCCAAGCAGGCCAGTTGGTTTCACAACAAGAACAAGAATCAAGAGTAAGAAGACTACTGCATCCTGCCAGACAGACAGACCAAAGGCAGCAACAAAGACCTCGGAGAAGCCAACAATAAGGCCGCCAATAACAGCGCCAGGAATGGAGCCAATGCCGCCAAGAACTGCTGCAACAAATGCCTTGGTGCCCAGCATGACGCCCATGGTAGGAGAAACCTGCTGGTATGCCATGGAGTACAGAATAGCTGCAATGCCTGCCAGAGCGGAACCAACTGCAAAGGTAAAGCTAATAGTGCTATTGACGTTGACGCCCATCAGACGAGCAGCTCCCATATCCTCAGAAACGGCACGCATTGCCTTACCAAGACGAGTCTTCTGAACCAAAAGGGTCAGAACAACGGTTGCCACAATAGTAACGGCAACAGTCAAAAGTGCCGTGCCGGAGAGCGTCGAACCAAATACCTGAACAGTTCCCAGGTCAATGATGCTTGGAACAACCTTAGCGTCAGCGCCAAGAAGTAGCTGAACTCCATTTTCAAGCAGGTAAGAAACACCAATTGCGGTAATCAGAATAGAAAGCCTTGGAGCTTCTCTGAGTGGTGCATAGGCAACCTTGTCGATAAGAACGCCCAGCACAACACAGCCAAAAATGGCGAGAAGAACGGCGATTGCAGGATTGAGTCCTAACTGAACAAGCGCAATCCAAGCAACGTATGAACCAAACATGATGATGTCACCATGTGCAAAGTTAAGAAGCAAGATGATGCCGTACACCATTGTGTAACCAAGCGCCACCAGTGCGTAAATACTGCCCAATTGAAGTCCATTGAGCACCTGAGTCAAAAACATCTGAGGTTCTCTTTTCTATGAAGGATTGATCGTGTCATAGATGGACTCTTTGCCATCTTTAAAGGTAATAATCAAGGTGGACTTCACTGGGTCACCTGTTCCCTGATATGAAAGGGTTCCAGTAACACCTTCGACCACACCAGATGCAATAGCGTCAATAATTGCCTGCCTATACTCATTAGAGTTGTAGGTATAACCGCGTTTCTCGACAGTCTTAAGAGCGGAGCAAAGAATCATTGCTGCGTCATAGCCCAAAGAGCAGAAGTTAGTTGGAGCCTCACCGTATTCCTCGGTATAAGCCTTAACAAAATGCTGAACTTTTTCATCTGGGTTTGAAGCAACAAACGCGGAGCAATAGAAGCATCCTTCAAGGTCAGCCGCAGAAGCATAGTCCTGCTCGCCACCAATGATGCCTGCCCAACCATCTGCGCCCATAAAAGGCTTTTTGCAGCCAAGCTGGCGAGCCTGCGTCACAATCTTGCCATTATCCTGGTAATAGTTTGGAGCCAAAATGGCATCAGGATCCAGTCCAATAATGCTGGTGAGCTGGGCGTTAAAGTCAACAGCTCCCGTTGGATAGCCCTGCTGGGATACAACCTCAATGCCCAACTCACGAGCCCTCTGGACAAATGCGTTGTTTACGCCAATCTCGTAATCGCCACCAGAGTTAAAGATGGTTCCTACACGCTGATAGCCTTGCTTTTTAGCAAACTCTGCAAGAACGACGCCCTGGAATGGGTCGGTGACGGTAGCGCGGAACATGTTATTGCCGTGGGCAACAACATCTTCTGCTGTTGCAGATGCCGTTACGCAAGGAATGTTGTCCAGAACCGATTTCTGTGCCAGTGCAATGGTTGGCGTAGAGGTAACGTCGCCTAGAATTGCACAGACATTCTCGTCAAGCAGCTTGTTGTAGACAAGAATAGCCTCGGTTGAATCGCCCTTCTCGTCCTCTGCAATAGGAACAATCTGGCGACCACCAGCTCCACCGTTCTTGTTGAATTCCTTGAGGTACAGCAAAATGCCGCTACGCACCGCGAGGCCATACTGGGCAACGTCGCCGGTATACGGTCCCATCACGCCAACGTAAATGGAGTTAGGGTCTTGGTTCTTTGGCGAACAGCCTGCTAGAGCAAACGACCCCGCAATGGTCCCGGCCACCTCCAAAAAGCGTCGTCGCGTTAGCTTATGTGCCATATTCATCTCCTTTTCTCCATAGCGTTGAATATGTGACACAACACAATATGGCTGCAGTCCTTAAAAAAGAACCACAGCCAAAAAATGTTATCTAACTTGAAATAATTTTAGAGAAACCGGATGTTTCTACGAGCTCCAGCCTTTCGCGACGGTTGCGCGGTTGTCTTCTGACTACTCGCAGCTGACCTACGTGTGCTACTTAGGCCTCACGTACCAGCGGAAGCTCACCCGCAAAGTGACGAGGCTTGTAAGAGGCCTTGTCTGCGCTGGTCTTATCGCCAAGATCAAGCGAAGAAATCTTCTTCATCTTGCTGGTGCCGCCCTCAATGAGGCGAAGCAGCTCGCGCGTTGGTCTCTCGTCAGCCGCCTGAAGCTCAGCTGCCATCTCACGCTCAACCGCGTCAAAGATGTCCTGAACATGCGATGACGTATCGTTTGTAGCCTTGATCAGCGGCATTGCGGTTGATTGTGCAACCACACCAGCGTAGTTTGGCTCGCGAGAA
>CAKAPZ010000104.1 GCA_916720015.1 uncultured Atopobium sp.
TGCAACGGTATGTTGCATATTTGCAATTTAAGCCGCACTCCGATTTATTTGGAGTGCGGCTTTTGCTGTTTAGGACCTATTTTTGCGTTGGCGTCTAGCTTTTACCCGTTCATCGGAAAATCAAAGATTGCAGACGGTAGAGGGGTAATATTTAGTTAGCAAAATCTAACAAAAGTTAAAAGGCAAGTTCAGACATCATTTTCCTTAAGTAGAATCCGTCGGGTTAGTGGATTGTTTTTAAGTTGCATGCCGCTGTGGATTGAAAATAGAATCGAGGCAAAGTAATGTCAAAGAGCGCTTCAAAGTTTCAAAAAGTATTGATGTCCTGGGTATATCGCGGCAAAGAGATATTTAAGCCCCTCAATACAGGTGCCATCGATGAGCACGTGAGATGCGTGCGCGAGTATGTAGCTAACATTTTCTTCTACACCAAAGGCGACACTACCATCATGATTGACGCAGGATACAGCTATGATCGCCTGCAAGAAAAGATGGACTGGCTGGGAATTGACCCTAAAGAGATTCAGCACATTCTGATAACTCATCTGGACACTGATCACATTGGCGCAATTGAGGCGGACAGTGATCAGCTTTTCAGCCACGCACAGGTTTATATTGGCGATGTTGAAAATAGGTATTTAACAGGAGAAGTTCGTCGCCGTGTAATGAATGGCTGGTTCAAGCTACCAAAGGTAAACATTCCAAATAAAAAGACGCTTCTGCACGACGGGGAAGTGTTTGAAATTGATGGCATAAAAATTAAAGCAATTCTGGTTCCTGGTCATACCTGGGGACACGTGGTGTACCTGATTGATGATGAGTATTTATTCTCCGCAGATACCATTTGGTTTGGCGCTGACGGCGGTTATAGCTTTATCAATAAGCTTGCAGAAGACAATAAACTTGCTGTTCAATCGCTTGCAAAACTTGAGGGTATTCTGCGCCAGCGTGGACTTAACCCCAAGATTATCACTGGTCATACGGGTTGGGCAGATGACATCAATTTTGCCTTTGCCCATACTGACGAAGTATGCAACGTCAACAAACCTGTCAAAGTTCATGACCCCAAAGCTCCTTACGACGCATATGATGAGCGCGATGATACTCGTGAAAGTGCAGTTAGCACGCCGCTTCTACCCTGTAATAGGTAATGCTGGAGCAACGGAAAACATACGATAATCGCACGTTAGGGCTCTGTCAGAAATGGCAGAGTCTTTTTTGAGGCTTTAGCCTGTTGAGTGCGGGAAGCGCGCAAAACATAAAACCTCCCATTTCTTATGTCCAAGAAAGGGGAGACAGTTCACGATGCGGGCCTGCGGCCGCCGTGGGGCTACGCCGTGGCGATTCGCGAGACGAGCGTGTTGGCCCACTCAATCGCCTCGCCGACGTCCTGGATGACCACCATGCCTTCGGCGAGCGCCTGGTACTGCTCATCCCACCCCTCGCGAGCCTCGACCGTCGGCGGCCAGGCCTGCCTCTGCCTGTAGGCAAAGAGCCTCTCGCACGTGCGCTTCGTCGCAGCGAGGTCTATGTCGCTGTTCGAGAACATGACCTGTAGGTCGACGAGGTCGCGCACCCTGTCGCCCGTCCCGGTGACGGCGTGCAGCTTCTGGGCCACTTGGTGCTCCAGCGGCATGAGTGGCGCCCTCCCCGGGCTGGGGAGGCCGAGCGCTGCGAACGCCGCGTCCGCGTCCTCGAGGTCGATCCAGTCCGCTGCGTCGGCGTCGCCTATCTCGTCGTGTCCCACCTCGAGCGGGACTGTGCACCACGGCTTGCCGAGGTAGGAGAGCCTTACGTCGAAAGGCCGCATGACGTACTCCTCCGGCACGTCCTTCGGGTGTGCGGGCTCCCTGGGGACGACCCGCCCCGTGAAGCCCTCCCAGCCGCGGGCAAGTGCCGCTCCGAGGAGATCGGCGTAGGAGGCGGGGTCGGTGGCGGTCGCGGTGTCGAGGTCGGTGGTGTAGCGCGTCCGGGCGTTGCCGTAGCGCATCTTGATGGCGCTCCCTCCCTTCACGACCCCGTCGGGCAGCATCCCTGCGACGACGGCGTTGGCCATGAGCGTGCGCAGCCTCACGTAGGCAGCCTGGTTTCCCCCGCACTCCCTGCGGATTGCGTCGTCGAGGTGGCGCATACTGTTCGGCCTCTTCGCGGTCATGAGAGCTCCTCCCTCAGGTCGTCCATCTCCCCGCTAGTTATGTACCCCTCGTGCTGGGCCGTCTCCGCGGCCTCGTGCGCCCGCTCGCGCCCGAGTCTCGGCGCGGCGGCGCGGATGGCATCGGCCGCGCGCTGGCAGCGTACGCCCTCGTAGTGCGTGGTGCTCTCTCCCTGGCGCATGCCCAGCACGGTGACGCCCTGGCCGACGTCGCGCCTAATCCTCCTTGGGGAGGCGACCCAGATGCGGGTGGGGTCAGTGGGGGTGAGGCCCAGCAGCGCCACGACGGACTCGCCCCAGAGGTAGGCCCCCTCGCCCGCGGCCTTCACTGCGATGGCGTAGGGGGCGGCCTCTTGATGGGGCCAGACGGGCATCCTGTAGACGCCCCGGGCGACACGTACGAGCTTACCGCGCCGCTCCTGCTGGACGAGCTCGGTGTTGGGGATGCCGAACTCCTTCGCCTCGGCGGAGGTGACGAGTCCGAAGTCGTCCACGTTTGCGTATATGTCGTCGATAATTGCCATGGCAAAAGTATATCGCATGTGAACTACTTTTGACACCATAATCTTCACGTCCGTGGCGGGTAGTTGTGATTGCAAATAGAAAGTAATCAAAGTTTTTAGAATTTCTCGTTGACATATTCCACAAGTGGAATTACTATCGTTATAAGATATTCAATAAGTGGAATATAAGGAGATGAGAGATTTGCTTAAGCAGGGAATTCTTGGTCTCTTGAATTATGGTGATATGTCCGGATACGAGATTAAAACCATCTTTCAACAGTCACTTAATTACTTCTGGACTGCTCAGACAAGCCAGATCTATAGAGAACTGCAGGCGCTAGAAAAAGACGGTTGGGTTACCGCAACGTTGGTTGCTCAGAAAGGAAAGCCGGACAAGAAGGTTTTCTCGATAACTGAAGCCGGTAAAGAGGAGTTGAACAGGTGGTTGAGGGAAGACTCTCAGGCCTCGGTGCTGCGCATTCCGCTTTTGATGCAGACGTTTTTTAGGGGCGAGTGCTCCTACGAGGAAAACCTTGCGTTCTTTAAACGAATCGCAGATAACGCCTCGTCGTTTCCTGGTGGAAGCGAGCTAGCAACGGGCGCGGTAGCCGCTTACGCAGCGCAAATGAGTGACCCAGAGAAGGCGTTGTTCTGGAAATTTACTATCGAGTACGGCAAGATGCACGAGGAAATGCTTAGAGCATGGAGCGAGAAGTGCATGAAGGAGTTGGAGGCGCAGCATGAACATTCTGCTCATTAATGGCAGCCCCAAGGGCAAAGCTAGCAACTCTCTGCGTCTTGCTAAGAGTTTTATCGAGGGCGTCTCTGAGCAGCACGTCAATGAAGACGTGACTGTTGAGCAGCTCAACGTTGCCACCATGGACATCAAGCCTTGCAAGGGATGCTTCCACTGCTGGAAGAACACGCCCGGTAAGTGCATTATGTCGGACGACGAAGAAACGGTCATTCAAAAGCAGCTTTGGGCCGATCTGGTTATTTGGAGCTTCCCGCTCTACTACTTCAACGTGCCTGGACTGCTGAAGAACCTTATTGATCGCCAGCTCCCCATGAGTCTGCCCTTCATGAGCGACGCAAAGAGGGGATACGGGAGCGGTGCCCACGAGTCTCGCTATGACATGTCCGGCAAGAAGCACGTCCTAATTTCTACCTGCGGATTCTATTCTTCAGAGGGTAATTACGACAGCGTTACCAAGATGTTTGACCACATTCTTGGTCAGGGCAACTACGAGAGCATTTTCTGCGGTCAGGGCGAGCTCTTCCGCGTAAAGGAGCTTTCTGCACGCACTGATCAGTACCTCGCGCTTGTCAAAAAGGCTGGTACTGAGTATGCGCAGGGCGTCATTTCTAACCAGACACGGGCTGAGCTCAGAGTTTTGCTGTATCCAAAAGAGATGTTTGAGCAGATGGCGGATGCAAGCTGGGGAATTTCTCGCGATGCAAGCGCTCAGAGCAGCATAAACGCTGGCGAGAAACCCGTTGAGCAGCTGCCGTTTGATTATATTTTTACCACTCAAATGGC
>CAKAPZ010000105.1 GCA_916720015.1 uncultured Atopobium sp.
CCCGTATCAAAAGGATTTTCATGATTATTTTGCTTCCACCATCGTCAGGAAAAACCGCTCCCACCTCTGGATCTTCTCTTGATCTCTCATCACTTTTGTTTGGCTCCGAGCTTACCGGCTGTCGAGAAGAACTTATCAAAGATCTACAACAGGTTTGTTCTCATGCAGACGCAGCTCAGGTGCTTAAAATTGGTCCGAACACCGTCGGAGACATTGCCGACAACCTGGACGTCTATGAAGCTCCAACCACAACTGCACTCAACCTCTATACTGGTGTGCTTTTCGAGGCTGCAAAATTCAACCAGACACTTGAAAACGTCACGTTAGAAAACACACAGAAAACAGTCACATTACCAGCAGATATCCTCAACTCAGAAATCATGATTTTCTCTGGCCTTTGGGGTGTTGTAAGACCGCATGATCTTCTCCCCAACTATAGACTTTCTGCCTCAATCAAGTTGCCCACTGTTGGTACCGTTGCAACTTACTGGAAAAAGCAGCTTAATCCCCTGTTAAATGCTGCTCTACAAGATCAGATAGTTGTGGATTGTCGCTCGGGTGAATACAGAAAGATGTGGACGCCATCGGCAAAGCACCCTTGTGAGCTGTTGCAAGTTGTTGTTCAGCGAGAAGATCCTAGTACGGGAAAGCGCGGTGTTGTATCGCATAACGCAAAACATATGCGTGGTGTACTTGCAGGCGCTCTCTTTGAGCAGCGAGCAAACGGAAAGCTCTCTGAAGAGGTCAGCATGTCTCAAATTGTAGAAATTGCGAGCAATCTACCAAGCGTCATTGACGTTGACGTAAGCACGGCAAAAGCTTCTGGAGAAGCAACACTCACGCTTGTTACTGGTCGCTAGTCACTGCTCTAAACTAATACAAAACCTTCAAAATAGACCTGCATATTTTTATGCAGGTCTATTTATTAACGAATTACAATCCGACTAAGGCAGATAAATACGAAAAGGCCTATACCTGTATTGACAATTTTTCCACCAAAACCCAAATCTATGTACGCAATACAGTAAATAAATAGAGCTGAGAACAACCAAACGACCAGACACAAACATAGGCTTTTAATTATTTTTTGAACTGACCCTCCATTAAGAATGCGATAGGCCTTATCAAAAACACAAGCAATAAAAATGCACATTACAAAAGAGACCAATGGCACATTACAATGAACATCATCACTAGTAATTAGAATCATCGGAAAAGGAAATCCAAAAATCAAACAAAGAAAGCAAAAGCAAAATATTCGATTTAAATTAACGGTGCGATGATGTTCCACTTTCACCTTTTCCTTAATTTGCATTTATAGTAAAAGCATTGCCATTGGAAGTCGTGACATCTAATGTTGCTTGAACAACGTAAAAAGCTGCAACTCCAGAATAATTTTTACTTTTGCTCATCGAAATAGTGCGGGAATAACTAGCCTCATTTGTAACACTATCAGAATATGATAAAACAGTGCTTCCACCAACAAGACCATATGACTGACAAGATATAATTAACTTCATTTTTTTGGGGGTTTGACCTGAAATAACACGTCCAGTTACATTCCCTCCAAAGTTGTAATTAAAGGTGCCAGTATGCCAAATATTTCCATAAATTTCGGCACTTACTCCATAAACATTTCTAGATCCATAAATTGATTCCTGAGAAGAAGTCAATTCGAAACTACTAAATAACATTTCACTAAAATCAACTCGAGAAGCATAACGGGCGATAAAATCTGCATCCTCTTCAGAAAGAACATCACCCTGATGATATGAATTCCCAATCTTTTCTAACCGATATTGAATCTCATAGGGTGTTAATGCCTTATTCTCAGTAGCATATACTTTATTTACAGGAATTAAGCAACTTAATAGAATGCTAAAGATAAAGAATAAAGCCACTTTTTTAATCTTCATTGCCTTCTCCAATCAATAATATAAAAAATTAAATTATCTAAAGACCAGAGAAAATAAAACGTGATAATTGAAGAAAAATTGGGAAATTAATAGATAAAAAAGGACTCATCACTTCACCCCCTTCTACCTAATATATTAACTATTAAGTTATATTATACTAAAAATATTTCTAATATCAACTCAATTTCTCAGATGACATAGCAAAAGCTATTTAGCAGATAATTTCAGCTTGACCTGCCTCATCAGCCACTGAAACGCCATAACTACAACAATTGTGACTGCAAAGACAAAGATGCCTCGTACAAAAGCGTTACCAAGCAAGCTGTACGGGAATCGGCCAAGTCTTAGTCCTAAGAAGTTAATAACAGGAATCTGGAACAGATAGACTCCTAAAACACCAGCAGATACCGTGCTGATGCATTTCTTGGCACCATCGGAAAGCTCCTGAAGCCTTGGCTCAAGGTTCAGCACAAACAGAAACAAAGATGCGGCCTGTGCTAAGCAGAGGAAGTTTCTAATAGTAATGGGATAGCTCTGATATGTCATTTCTGGAGTCAATGGGGTTCCAAAGTTGTTAGCAATAAGTCCCCAGCCAAACATAGCCGCAGACGAAAGCAAGAAAATTACAGCAAGCACAAGATTGTTTTTAGTAAATTTTGGAAGCTCATCGTAATACGTCTTAACGTAATATCCCAGCAGATAGTAGAAAAGGCCATCGCTGTTAAACGCAGCCCATCTAAACAGCTGATCAAAGTAAACACCACGAACACCAAGAAACTCAAGAAGAGGCAGACCAAAGCTCACAAAGAGCGTAAGCGCCATAACATAGAGCAGAGTCTCTTTCTTTTGAACTACCAGAGAAAGAACAGGTGTCAAAAGATACAGATACAAAATGGTATAGATGAACCAAAGCGTGCTATTGATATTGTTAGTCATAAAACGCTTAATAAAATCAGCAACACCAGCGCTCGCAGCAAATTCCTCTGCACCCCAAAACTTTGTAGGAAAAAGCACGTACATCAAATACACCGTTACGCTTCCAAAAATAAGCGCCATCAGCGTCTTTCTTGCACGCTTCATAAAGAATGTTTTAGTGGAATATTTGCTTCTATAGCCAAGCAGATTCATACCGCTCAGCATAAAAAAGATGGGTACCGCGTAAATAAACGCAGCTTGCAAAGATAAAGAGAAGGCCCATGTTTTGGTGTGTGCAAGTGAAAAAGCGTTAAGTGAGGTATGCAGCATAACAACAGCTATACCTGCCAGAATAGTAAGAACATCTGCAAAAACAAAGCGCTTCTTTGCGGCGGTTGCTTTTGAAGAAACTGTAGCTTTTTCCACGGGCTTCTCCCCAAATTAATCAAACTTCCACTATGCTTAGTATACGAAATGTACCAGCAGGAAAGAGGCATCATGGCAAATGTCGTTGACTATCTACACTGGCGCGGCGATCTGACGTTTGAAAAAGACCCCTTTAACAACGTTGATAACCTGATTCTTTCAATCCTTTCATATCTGGGATTTGGCGGCGTCGTGCCTTCTGAGCGTAGCGAGAAACGCGTTCAGCTTGGTGATGCCTGCGCCAAAATGCTGGAAAAGCTTAAAGATGCCCCATCTCTTATCACGGGATTTTCTCGCGTTGATGGAACCTTCCTTGAGGCACTGGTTAACGCTCCCCGCTTTGCCAACATTGAACTTGGTCGCTATGTAGACCGCATTAATGTCGAGAAAAGCCTGCAGTTTGCAGCGTTTACCGCCTATCTTCCTACGGGGCAGATGTTTGTTTCTTTTAGAGGAACTGACGGCACGCTCGTTGGCTGGCGAGAAAACCTTAACCTGAGCTTCCAGGTTACGTCCGCCGATAAGTCGGCGGCACTATACCTTGAGAAGCGCATTCGCGAACACCTTGCAGCAGGCAATAGCACTACCTGCGCAAATGTCATGGTTGGTGGCCACTCTAAGGGCGGCAACCTTGCGGCATACGCAGCAACAGTCTGCCCCGAAGAGCTGCTTGGCACAATTGATCGCGTCTGGAGTAACGATGGACCTAATATGTGTCCAGAAATTCTTCCCACCACAGCCCACAAGGTACTTGGAGATAAATACATCAGAATTTTGCCTGAGTTTAGTGTAGTTGGCATGATTTTTGATGATCCTGCTGTACCAAAGCTCATTGTAAAAAGCTCCGAGTCTGGCATGCTGGCGCACGACGGCGTTTCATGGCAAGTCTCTCGCAATACGTTTGAATTTGCTGATGATTTCCA
>CAKAPZ010000106.1 GCA_916720015.1 uncultured Atopobium sp.
TTTTTGGGTTCTTTGCACGCGTCAGCTGAGCTTCATCTTCAGAAATTTTTCTGAGTACCGCGTTTGCAAGGCCGGAAGATCGCTTTGAGATAGACTTTACCAGTTCAACACCTTGGCTGATGGCGGCGTCGCGTCTTGTCTCTAAATATAAAACCTCAAATACAGCAATACGGAGAGCATCCTGTACCTTTGGTTCTAGGTGAATACCCGACTTAAGATGATTCTTTAAAGCTTCATCAAGTTTGCCTTTGGTAAGCGTTGCTCCCAGTGCAAGACGAGTGGCAAAAGCTTTATCTTGTACAGAAAGTTCTGAGAAATCCTTTGACTCTCGTAGGTAATCGCGAATGCGTAGGTTGTTGCGTCTACACTCAAAGAATGCCTGATAGGCCACTCTTCGAGCGGGAGTTAAGGTGGCCATTATTGAAGCATCTGCCAGGTCATCTGGGACTTCTGAAGTCCTGCGGCAAATGATTTAGCATCCATAGAGCGCTTACCATCTGGGCGCACCTCAAGAAGCTCAAGGACACCTTCAACACAGCCAAGGAACAACCTATGATCTTGAACTGCAACCTGACCTTGAGCAACAGAAACTTCACTTGGTGCCAGTTGAGCGGACAAAGCACGAAGAGACCTGCCTCCAACAGAAACACGAGCTGGAGCGGTATCAGAAGAAGCCTGAACCCTCAGGGCGTTTACCTGGGCGGAATCTTCTGGAGCAAGCTTCATTTCTTGCTTGGTAACTTTAGGAGCAAACGTTACTTCTCGCTCATCTTGTACCTGCCACTCAAGAGAACCTTCCTTGAGCTCAGAAAGAGCCTGTGACAGAGCATCAGCACCTAGCTGTGCTAAAGCGTCAGTGAGCTGCTCAGTATTTTTGGAGCCAACCTCACACGATGCTTGCTTGCACCAATCTCCTGCGTCAAGTTCATGAGCAATCTTCATGATAGAAACGCCAGCAACAGCATCACCTGCGAGGATGGCGCGCTGAATTGGAGCAGCTCCTCGCCAGCGAGGCAGCAGTGATGCGTGAACGTTCAGAGCACCGTAAGGCGCAAGTGAGATAACCTCATCTGGCAAAATGCAGCCAAAAGCAACTACGCAGAGCGCTTCTGGTTGTGCTTCACGCATGGCAGAAATTACTTCTGGAGTCATGCGATTTGCCTCAAGAACGGGCAGGCCAAGCTCTTGTGCGCATTCTTTTACAGGAGAAGGCTCAAGCGTTTTTCCACGACCACGAACTGCGTCTGGCCTTGTAATGACCAGAGCAACCTGGTGGTCATGGGCAAGTTTTTTGAGCGATGGAACAGCAAAACCTGGAGTTCCCATAAAGACTACGCGCATGTCAACTCCTAATAGTCTGTTTGTCCAGGACGGGCACCAGAAGCCAACGCCTCTTTGTACTCCTGCAGCGTCTCCATACGAGCACCTGGTCCCAGGTGATCTGGCATGGTTACGCCGTTGATGTGGTCAATCTCATGCTGCAAACAAACGGCGAGAAGATCTCCTTCTGCCTCATAGCGCATCAGATCGCCCTCGAGGTTATATGCGTGAACGACAACGTGGCTTGGGCGCGTAACCGGAACAGTAATGCCTGGGAACGAAAGACAGCCCTCTTCATATACACGAGGCTCGCCATCTGCAACTTTGATCTCTGGGTTAATGAGCACAAAAGGGTTCTCTTGGCCATTTGGATAGTCAACATCAATGACTACCATGCGTTTCATATAGCCAACCTGAGGTCCAGCAAGACCAACGCCGTCGGTAGCATACATAACCTTGAGCATATGCTCGGCCATCTTGCGAACATCGTCGTTAATATCGTCAATCTCTTCGCACTCTTGGCTCAGACGAGGATCTGGCCAAAGTACCATATCATCAGCTTCAGAACTCATAACAATCCTTACATCATGTCGTAAGCATCAACATCTAATGTCATGTTGATACCCACTCTTTTATCAAGTGAAGCAGCACATTCAGAAAGAATTTCTCCCACCTGAGCATCCACGGGAGCCTTTACCAAAATATGCCTGCGATACTTATCTTTTACCTTGGCTTTTACACAATCAGCAGGACCCAAAATCTCCCATCCTATTTGCGCGTCTAACTTTGTATGCAGCACCTCTGCCATCTGGTCCGCTACGCGACGAACTTCTTTTTCTGAAGCGCCCCAAAAAAGCACATTAGACAACCGCGAGAAGGGCGGATAAGCCCCCTCTCTTCTCTCTTTAAGTTCTGCATCAAGAAACGGGCGTCTGTCATGTGTAACTACAGAAGCAATAGCAGGATGTGTTGACCAGTACGACTGAATGATGACTTTACCTGGCTTTTCTCCCCTGCCCGCACGACCAGCAACCTGCTCTAGCAAGTCAAATGTTCTCTCAGCTGCTCTAAAATCTGGCAGCTTAAGCATGGTGTCGGCATTGATAACACCAACCAAGGTGACATCAGGAAAATCCAGACCCTTTGCAATCATCTGCGTACCAATAAGCACAGCTCCAGGAGTTGCGTCAAAAAGCTCAAGAAGACGCTGATGTTCGCCCTTTTTAGCCGTGGTATCGGCATCCATACGAATAATTGGCGCATCGCTTCCAAGCAAAAGCTTGAACTCATCTTCTACACGCTGTGTTCCCACACCATATGCGCCCATGTAGCGACTTCCACAGTTAGGGCATTTACTGGAAGGATTGGGATACGCATGCTGAGACCACTGTCTACCGCAGCTGTGACAAACCAGAGAATGCGTGCGCTCATGGTATGTGAGAGACGTCGAGCAATGCGGACACTCGGGCACACAGCCACACTCACGACACATCAAAAAGTTTGCAAATCCTCGACGATTAAGGAGTAGAACGCTTTTCTCGCCACGCTCTGTTGTTTCTTGAAGTGCAAGAGCAAGAGCTGACGAGAAGACCGATCTACCTCCGTTTTTAAACTGGGAAGCCATATCAACTACCTGGACCTTTGGGAGTACCGCCACGCCAGGCCTCTCGGTCATGGCGACGCGTGTCCAGTTAGTGCCACGCCAGCCTCCTTGAGCTGTTCGATATAAGCTCTCAAGCGAAGGTGTTGCAGAACCAAGCACCAGCGCAGCACCGCGGAGACGCGCCATCTGAGCAGCAACTTCTCTTGCGTGATAGCGTGGGAGCGAATCTTGCTTGTACGAGGCTTCATGTTCCTCATCAATGATGTAGAGTCCAGGGTTTTGAATGGGCGCAAACAATGCAGAGCGTGCGCCTACTACCACGCGAGCCCTTCCCTGCCTGATCAAATCCCACTGGTCAAAGCGCTCGCCAAGCGAAAGCTTTGAGTGAAGGACGGCTACCTGCTCACCAAAACGTGAACGGAATCGACCAACCGTTTGTGCAGTAAGAGAAATCTCTGGAACAAGTACTACAGCGCTCTTGCCCTCCGCTAAAGTCTTCTCAATCGCAGAAAGATACACCTCAGTTTTACCTGAGCCTGTTACGCCATCAATAAGCACAACATCACCTTGAGCGGCAGTTTGTGCAGTCTCGATTGCTGCAAGAGCAGACACCTGGCCTTCAGTAAGCTTCTGTGGACGAGGTGCTACGCCACTTGAAAGCGTGGTACCCAGACCCTCCTGGCTTCCACGAATTTGTCGCTGTGTGCGTACTTCGACGATACCTTTTTTCTGCAGTGCAGTCACTGCACTGCGAGCTCCTGGGATTGTGGCCGAGAGCTCGGATAACCTCATGGCGCCTTGCGCCAGAGCCTCAAGCACCGATCGCTGCTTGCTTGCATTTGCCGCAGGTGTAAAGTCAGCCGCCTTTTCTGTCAGCTCAACCCATCGCTCATCAACAGGACCGGACTTCTCACAAACAAGCTGCCAGGGAGATTCTGTATCTTGTCTGGTGACTTTAACCTTTTGGCCAGGTGCTAAAAAAGGATGCAATGCGTCTGCATAACTACAGGCGTATTCTTTGCTCATCCATTCTGCTACCTGTGCAGACTGCTCATCAAATGCTGAATCTGCTAGAACTTGTGTTATTGGAAGGACGCGAGAAACATCTAAACCTAAAGACACATGGTCTGAGATACCCACAATGTAGCCAACAACCTGCCTGTGAGAAAACGGCACCAAGACCGTTGTTCCCACAACCGCAGTCTCTTCCAAAGATTCTGGAATGGCGTAGTCAAACGTGCCAGAGAGAGCACGAG
>CAKAPZ010000107.1 GCA_916720015.1 uncultured Atopobium sp.
TTTCTCAGAGCGCTATGTCTATGGGAAGGACTTCTGTAGGAGATGAGATTTGTCCTCAATTGTTCAAAGCTTAATTTCACGTTCAGGTCTATTTCGGCTAAACTAATACCTTAGTAAGTTTTACTTTTTGTTGTAGGTGCAGCTTGAGTTTTGGCTGTTGATATGAGCTTAGGGATGTTATATGCCATTGCAATTTAACAGACTCGGTATCACACCAATTGTTGTTTTTAACTTTATCATCTGGCTTTTCTTTACACTCGCATACTTCTATCAAATTGTGTATATCCTTCGTGTTTTAGTTAAGGGTGAGGTAAAACTGCCAGAGGCAAAAAAGCAGCACCGCTATGCCTTCTTTATTGCTGCCCACAATGAAGAGCCAGTTATTGGCAACCTTGTCAGGTCCATTCTTTCTCAGGATTATCCTCGAGAGCTGATGGATGTCTTTGTTGTTGCAGATGCTTGTACCGATAAAACAGCTGAAGAGGCGAGAAAAGCTGGAGCAATTACATGGGAGCGTAATGACCTTGCTCGTAAAGGTAAGAGCTGGGTTATGGATTACGGCTTTGATCGCATCCTTAATGAGTACGGCGACAAATACGAGGCATTCATTATTATGGACGCCGATAACCTGGTTTCTCCAAGCTACTTAAAAATTATGAATCAGGCTTTTGATGCAGGATATCTTGTTTGTACCAGCTACAGAAACTCAAAGAATTTTGATTCCAGCTGGGTAAGCTCTGCATACGCAACCTGGTTTATGCGCGAGGCAAAGTTCTTGAATAATGCCCGTATGATGATGGGTACCAGCTGCGCTGTTTCTGGTTCCGGCTGGATGGTTTCTTCTCGCATTATTAAAGGCATGCATGGATGGGATTTCCACACCCTCACCGAGGATATTCAATTCTCCACGTTCTGCAGTGCTCACAATATTCAAATTGGCTATGCACCTGCAGAATTCTTCGATGAGCAGCCTTTGACCTTCAAGGCATCGTGGACACAGCGTATGCGTTGGACAAAAGGCTTTTACCAGGTGTTCTTCTCGTATGGTTTTGATCTTATTAAGGGTATTTTTAAGGGTCAGTTTGCTTCATACGATATGCTCATGACCATTGCGCCAGGCATGATTTTGACACTGCTTTCAGCCTTTATTAATGGTACTTACATGCTAGTTGGCTATTTGAGCCACGGCTTCGTTGCTACTGACGCAGAGATTGCTATGAGTGTGGGATCTTTGGTCATGACGGTCTTCTCGATGTATGTGGTCTTCTTTATTCTGGCGCTTATTACCACCATCTCGGAGTACAAGCATTTCCATGTAAAGAAGAAATGGCGTATTTTTACCAATCTCTTCACGTTCCCTATTTTTATGATGACGTATATCCCAATTACCGTTGCAGCTTTGTTTAAAAAGGTTGAGTGGGTTCCTACAAAACATGACATTGCTGTTAACTTTGAGGATGTTATTGCTTCAAGTGGGAGTTCAAATTAAATAATTAACTCCACTGGTGGTACAATGCCAAAACACGTTGAGCATGACCGGTAGGTCAGGAGGGAGCCAAAAACAATGGCAAAGTTCTTCGAAGGCGAATCACACACATTTTCTGAGTACCTTTTGGTTCCTGGCTATTCATCAGCTGAGAATATCCCTGCAAATGTTTCTTTGAAGACTCCTCTTGTTAAGTTTAAGCGTGGCGAGAAAAGCGCAATTGAGCTCAATATTCCTATGGTATCTGCAGTAATGCAGTCGGTTTCTGGTCCTCGTCTGGCAATTGCTTTGGCCCAGCAGGGCGGCATTGCCTTTATTTATGGCTCTCAGTCCGCTGAGGATGAGGCTCAGATGGTTCGCGAGGTTAAGAGCTACAAGGCAGGCTTTGTTGTCTCCGATTCAACTCTTACTCCAGAAATGACCCTTGGTGAGGTGCTTGACCTTAAAGAGAAGACTGGTCACTCCACCATGCCTGTCACTGATGACGGCACTTCTCGCGGTAAGCTCGTAGGTATTGTTACCTCTCGTGATTATCGTCCTTCTCGCGATGATCGCTCTAAGCTGGTATCTGAGTTTATGACTCCAGCTGATAAGCTTATTACTGCAGCTGAGGATACCACCCTTAAAGAGGCAAATGACCTTATCTGGGACAACAAGCTCAACACTCTTCCTGTTGTCGATAAGAACGGCCACCTGGTTAGCCTTGTATTCCGCAAGGATTATGATTCCCACAAGTCTGCTCCAGATGAGCTTCTTGATGACTCTAAGCGTTACATGGTTGGCGCTGGTATTAATACTCGTGACTATGAGACTCGTGTTCCTCTGCTTGTTGAGGCAGGTGCTGATGTTTTGTGCATCGACTCTTCTGAGGGTTATTCCGAGTGGCAGAAGCGCACGCTTGAGTGGGTTCGTGCGACCTACGGTGATTCCGTCAAGATTGGCGCTGGTAACGTTGTAGACGCTGAGGGCTTCCGCTTCCTGGCAGAGGCTGGCGCTGACTTTATCAAGATTGGTATCGGCGGCGGTTCTATCTGCATTACTCGTGAACAGAAGGGTATTGGCCGTGGTCAGGCTACTTCTGTTATTGATGTTGCTCGCGCTCGCGATCAGTACTTTGAGGAGACTGGCGTCTATATTCCAATCTGCTCTGACGGCGGAATTGTCTACGATTACCACATGACCCTTGCTCTTGCTATGGGTTCTGACTTTATGATGCTTGGTCGTTACTTTGCTCGTTTTGATGAGAGTCCATCAGATCGCGTGATTGTTAACGGCTCCTACATGAAAGAGTACTGGGGCGAAGGCTCTGCTCGTGCTCGTAACTGGCAGCGCTACGACCTTGGTGGCAACAAGCGCGGTCTTTCCTTTGTCGAGGGCGTTGACTCGTATGTTCCATACGCAGGTCCTCTGAAGGACGGCGTTGAGGCTTCACTTCTGAAGGTCAAGTCCACCATGTGTAACTGTGGCGCTCTTGATATTCCAGAGCTTCGCGATAAGGCAAAGATTACGCTTGTCTCTTCAACTTCAATTGTTGAGGGTGGCGCACACGACGTCTTGCTGAAGGACTCAAACCAGCAGGTCAGCTACAATTTCCGTTCGTAGCTCACAGGATTTATGGACTACTGGCGTCACCAAGTATTTTGCTTGGTGACGCATCGCTATAAGAAAGGGGAACTCGTGGAAAACGAGGAAGTACAGAACGTAACCGATACAGGTGATTTTCCTGCCTACGACGCTGAGGTCATTGAAACTAAGTGGCAGCGCGTCTGGGAAGAGCAGAATCTTTACAAGACAGAAGAGGACAGCTCAAGGCCTAAAAAATACGTTCTAGAGATGTTCCCTTATCCTTCGGGCGATCTTCACATGGGTCATGCTCGTAACTACACCATTGGCGATGCTATGGCTCGTCAGGCCCGTATGCGTGGCTTTGATGTCTTACATCCAATGGGCTTTGACGCTTTTGGTCTTCCTGCAGAAAACGCTGCTATTAAGCACAATACTCAGCCTTCTGTGTGGACCCATAAGAATATTGACCAGGCTGTAAAAACCATGTTCCGCATGGGTTTTGCCTACGATAAAGACCGCATGTTTAACACCTGCGATCCTGAGTACTACAAGTGGGGCCAGTGGATCTTCCTCAAGATGCTTGAGAAGGGCCTGGTATATCGTGCAACAAGCCCCGTTAACTGGTGTCCTAACGATAAGACCGTTCTTGCAAACGAGCAGGTAGTTAACGGTAAATGCTGGCGTTGTGGTGCAGTTCCAGAGAAGCGCGAGCTCTCCCAGTGGTACCTGCGCATCACTGACTACGCTCAGGAGCTCCTCGATGATCTTGATCAGCTTGAGGGCTGGCCAGAGCGTGTTCGTGCCATGCAGGCAAACTGGATTGGTCGCTCTGAGGGCGCAGAGATTGACTTTACCTTGGCAGATACTGATGGTGTCACACCAACTGATACCAAGATGACTGTCTTTACCACTCGTGCAGATACCATTTACGGCTGCACCTTCATGTTGCTTCCACCAGAGTCTAAGCTTGCTGCTGAGCTGGTAGGGGATTCAGAGTACAAGGCTGCTTTTGATGCTCTTCACGAGGAAGCCGTAAAGGTTTCTTCCATTGACCGCCAGGGCACCGATCGCGAGAAACACGGTGTATTCACCGGCCGTTACGCAATTAACCCTGTCACCG
>CAKAPZ010000108.1 GCA_916720015.1 uncultured Atopobium sp.
TGCCCGAAAGCACCGCCTCCATAATCTGGCCTGTGACCAGGATGGATGGGTAGCAGATGTCGTTGTTGACGTAGCGAAGACCCATGTCAACGGCGCCCTGGTCAACCGAAGGCAGCAGCACAACGTTGTAGCCCGCACCCTTCAGCAGCTCCTCTACCAGCTCAAAGTGGATTGGCGCCATCTGCGGAGCCAGGATGGTGTAGCCCGCCTCCTGCATCTCCTTGGTGTAGCGGACCTTCTCGTAAGCTGCGGATTCTGCCTCGCGGTACACCGGAGCACGGCGAGAAGAACTAGCGCTCCTGGCCTTTTCCAGAGAGCCATCGGCCATGCGAACACCCTGTGGCACGGCCTCGGTAACCAGGCCGGCAGCTGAAAGTCGCTCGAGCTCTGCCTGCTGCTCGTTCAAGGCAGCCATCAGCGAGCGGATACGAATACGTGCAGCACCCAAGTTGGAGACCTGGTCAACCTTAAGCATGGTGTAAATCTTGCCCGAAGCCTCAAGAATTTCCTGGACCTGGTCGGTGGTCAGTGCATCAAGACCACAACCAAACGAGAAGAGCTGGATAAGGTCCAGGTCATTTCGGGATGCAACAAAGCGAGCCGCACGATACAGACGCGAGTGGTACATCCACTGGTCAACAATGCGGATGGGGCGCTCAGGCATCATCTTGTGAGCAACGGAATCCTCGGTGAGAACGGCAAAGCCAAACGAAGAGACCAGCTCAGGAATGGCGTGGTTGATCTCTGGGTCGTTGTGATATGGACGACCTGCAAGAACAATACCGTGAGCGTCGTGCTCCTCAATCCAAGCAAGAGCCTTGTCACCTGCGCGGTGCATCTGGTCCTTGACGTTGATGTCTTCCTGCCATGCAGCCTCAACAGCGGCGTCAATTTCGGCGCGCGTGATGTGCTCGCCGCGGAAACGACCCTTACCAGCCTGGGCGTCCTTCTCGCGCTGTTCACTGATGAGCTCGTATAAACGGCGCTTGAGCTCGTTCTTCTTGTCGTACGGAATGAACGGAGCCATGTACTGGATGGACGGATCGGAAAGCTCGTCCACGTTGAGGCCCAGCGCCTGAGGGTAACTCATGACAATTGGGCAGTTGTAGTGGTTGGTTGCGGAGTCGTCCTCCTTGCGCTCCCAACGAATACACGGCATCCAAATAAAGTCTGGGTCCTTGGCCAGCAGGTTCATGATGTGGCCGTGGGAAAGCTTTGCGGGATAACAAGCGGACTCGGAAGGCATGGACTCGATGCCCATGTCATACGTCTTTGCGGTGGTCTGGTCGGACAAAATGACCGAGAAGCCCAGCTTGGTGAAAAACGTGTGCCAGAACGGATAGTTCTCGTACATGTTCAGCGAGCGAGGAATGCCAACGGTGCCGCGTGGAGCCTCGTCAGCGGGAAGCGACTCGCGGTCAAACAGCAGCTTGTTCTTGAACGCAAAGAGGTTTGGTGCCTCGTTCTTCTTGGCACCACGCTTCTTACCTGCGCCTTTCTCGCAACGGTTACCGGTGATAAACCTGTGACCGCTGCCAAAGTCGTTGATGGTAAGCATGCAGCTGTTAGGGCAGATGCGGCAGTGCGTGTTGGTAAGCTTGACCTGCAGGTTGTCGATGGACTCGCGGTCTAGCAGGGTGGATACGCCGTCAATGCCTGCGCGGTCGCGGGCGAGAAGAGCGGCGCCGTAGGCACCCATAACGCCTGCGATATCTGGACGGATGACGTCTCTACCAGTGAGCAGCTCAAATGCGCGGAGCGTTGCGTCGGACATGAAGGTGCCGCCCTGGACGATGCAGTGCTCGCCAATCTCGCTGAAGTCGCGGAGCTTGATGACCTTGAACAGGGCGTTCTTGATGACGGAGTACGAAAGACCAGCAGCAACGTCGCCGATGGTTGCGCCTTCCTTCTGAGCCTGCTTAACGCGGGAGTTCATGAAGACGGTACAACGGGAGCCCAGGTCAACAGGGAGCTTTGCCTTGGTTGCAGCAGTTGCAAACTCGCGGACATCCATCTTCATGGAGTCGGCAAAGGATGCAATAAAGGAGCCGCAACCTGCAGAGCATGCCTCGTTGAGCATGATGTGCTCGATGACGCCGTCTTTGACCTGCAGACACTTCATGTCCTGGCCGCCAATATCAAGAATGAAATCAACGTCTGGGACAAATGCCTTAGCGCCACGCAGGTGAGCAACAGTCTCAATCTCGCCCGAGTCTGCGCGGAGGGCCTCAATCAGGATGCCCTCACCATAACCGGTAGTTGTGACGTGGCCAATGATGCAGTCGGAAGGCATCTCGTCGTAGATGGAGTCCATAATCTTACGAGCAGTGCCCAGAATATCGCCGTTGTTATTGTCGTACCAGGTGTACAGCAGCTCTCCCTTCTCGCCAACAACTGCAGCCTTCATGGTGGTAGAACCTGCGTCAATGCCGATGAACACGCGGCCGTGGTAGTTGGCCAGCTGGCCCTTAGGGACTACCTCTTGGTCGTGGCGGGCCTTGAAGTCGTCAAAATCCTGCTGAGTAGCAAAGAGCGGGTCCAGACGGGCAACCTCGGAGCCCTGGATGTCCTTGAGGTTGTCCAACGCCTCCATGACCTGCGTAAAGGTGACTGGTCGGTCGGACTCGCCCGCCAGAGCAGCGCCCGTTGCAACAAAGAGGTGGGCGTTCTTTGGCAAGACGATGTGCTCGTCGTCCAAGTTAAGCGTGATGTAGAAGCGGCGGCGCAGCTCAGAGAGGTACTGCAGCGGGCCGCCGAGAAACGCAACGTGGCCGCGGATAGGGTGACCACAAGCCAGGCCAGAGACAGTCTGGTTTGCAACAGCCTGGAAGATGGAAGCTGCAATGTCGGCAGGAGCGGCGCCTTCGTTGAGCAGCGGCTGAACATCAGACTTAGCAAAAACGCCGCAGCGAGATGCAATTGGGTAGATCTGCTTGACGTCTTTTGCCAGCTCGTTGAGGCCGGTTGCATCGGTCTTTAAAAGGGACGCCATCTGGTCGATGAACGCACCAGTACCACCAGCGCAGGTACCGTTCATGCGCTGCTCAATGCCGTTGTCAAAGTAGATAATCTTTGCATCCTCGCCGCCCAGCTCAATGGCTACGTCAGTCTGAGGAATCAGCGTCTCAACAGCGCGCTTGGAAGCGATGACCTCCTGGACAAACTCCAGGTCAAGCCATTGTGCCAGCAGCATTCCGCCGGAACCGGTGATTGCGGCGTACATGGGTGTCTCGCCAATGTGCTTCTGAGCTTTGACAAATAAGGAGCGTGCGGTTGCGCGAACGTCGGTATGGTGACGCTCGTAGTTTGCGTAAACCAGCGTGCCGTCCTCGTCGATGACAGACAGCTTTACGGTTGTGGAACCAACGTCGATGCCCAGCATAAGGTGGGCCTGAGACAGGTCAAGTGGAACGTTTGGTGCAAGCTCGGCACCATTCTCTACCAGCTCAAACTTTGGACTAATCATTGTTTTCCTCTCCGAGAACAAGAGTTGCAAGCGCAAATCGTGGAACATCTAGCTTGATTGGCTTGCCGTACAAATCGCCAGGTGCAACAAACATAAGGCCGGTCATAAGGCCTGCCATCTGCTCGTCGCTCTCGCGCATACCGCCGATTAACCAGCGGATAAGGACGCCGACCTCGGCAGAAATTGCGAAGGTCAGATAGTAGTCAAAGAAGGGACCAAGTGCGCGCGGATCAAGATCGTGCAGGGCGCGCTGGGCGATAACCTCGTGTACCAGGTGCTTTAGCTTGTCCTGGAACGCAGGGTCGCCGCCGTTGCCCAGCAAGGGGCGCAGGTAGAAGCCGTGCTTGCGAATGCTTCGGAGCATCTCCGTTGCACCGGGGCATGGCTTGTAGGAGTCAATGGCCTCCTTGAGCTCGACAAGGTTCACGCGAGCAAGCTGCTCGACAGCAGGTCGGAGTTCTGCCAGCGCTTCCTTTTCGATGTGGAGCACCAGGTCAGGAATGTCTTTGTAGTGGGAATAAAAAGTTCGACGCGTGAGGCCGGCGCGCTCCGTTACACCCGTGACGGTCACGGAGGTAAGGTCGCCGGTAGCGTCTATCTCTTCTGCCAGGGCTTTTCTGAGCGCCGCGCGAGTTCTTGCGGTGCGTCGATCAAGCTTGCAAGCTGAAAAAAC
>CAKAPZ010000109.1 GCA_916720015.1 uncultured Atopobium sp.
CTTAGTAAATCCGCGTTGCATCAAAACATAGGCATAGAAGTTTGCCTGCATCTGATGATGCTCGTATATTTGAGCGGCACTAAGACCCTTATCGCCTGTTTTATAGTCAACTACCAGCGCATCTTTGCTTTCCTTATTATAAGCGAGAAGATCGATGGCTCCTTCTACATAGTTCCCATATTCAGAATCAACCTGTAGCGTAAAGGGAGATTCCGCAATAACCACATCATGAGCTAATGCTTCTTGTCTAATTGCAGAGTTGCTCCACAGTTCAAGTGCTTGTTTAACTCGTGATATCGCACGCTGAGGAACGCTGTTCTTCAAGCACAATCTTTCAATAGTTTGTTCATCAACCTTAGACTGAGTCTCAACCATAATCTGAGCAAGCTCGTGGAAGGCTGAGCCCAGATTGGTTGGGTCTACTCCATCATCAGCTAATGTGTCAGGCAAAACACCGGAAGTCTCAGTTACTGGTTGAAGGTTATCCCCCTCATGTTCCTGGCGTTCTACCTGAGACTGGTCTTCAAGTTTCTGGTTATTCTGGGCCGTAAAGTTCTCTGCCATTTGTTGGTGAGCTGATGAGTAACTAAAGAAACCTTTTCGCTGGTCATAAGTAGTTTCTGAGGTAACACTTAGTCTTACCTTCTCATAGAGATCAAACGTTTCAACAGCTTGAGAGTTTTCCTCTTCACTTGGGTTGCCATCAGAAGGTTTAGGCTTACCACCAAAAGGTTCAACCAACTCTAAACCTTCAACATGAATCGGCTCATCCTTCTTGCCAGAACCCTGAACTACACGCATACAACCAGCAAGATTTCCACCATATTCAAACTGATGCTCTCCAGCAGAAAGTGGCGGCTCTTCAAACAAGGCATCTGTTATCTTGCGTGTATAACGAGGACTAATTCCCTCTTTAGTAAGGTCGATAGTTGAAGTAAGAATGACTGCTTCGCGAGCGCGTGTTAAAGCAACATACAGACGGCGATTCTGTTCCTGCTCATCAAACTCATTCTCTTGTGTTTCCAGGAACATTCTCCACTCAAGAAGGTTCTTACACTCATCAAGGCTTGTAGGAACCTCATGACAGCCGTCATACAATTCATGAAGTTTTTTAGAACTGCTTGAGAATGCAATCTGATACGAATCGTCTTTTCTAACATGCAGAAATGGTTTACTGCCAGCACCTGACTTAGAGTCAGATACAGCTCCTACAACAGCAACGACAGGAAATTCCAATCCCTTAGAAGCATGAATAGTCATAAAGGTAACTGCATTTTGAGTGCTGCAATGAAGCACTTTTGGAGATTCCTTGGCAGTGCTACACCACTGACTAAATGTTCTTGCAACAGAAGCAACGCCAACGCTTAGGTCTGTTTGCAAACTATCAATCTGCTCGAGAGCCGCAAAGATATTTGCAATCTTTGACTGTCCCTCATTTCCCATCTTTTGAAGGCGAGAAATCCATCCGGCATCAAGAACTACCTTTTTAATTACGTCTGAAACTCTCTTGTTTGAAAGTGAGCTACGAGCATTACCCAACACCTCTAAAGCATTTTTAAGCTTTGGACTTATCTCAAAAGGTGGATTAAATGTGTCATTTACCACTGACTCTGCAATATCTCTATTGGTAATCTTCTGGCCATTTTCTCCAAAATTAGTGCCCAGGAGAAGCAAATCAGATGCATCAAGACTAAATATCTCGCTCGAGAGTACAGGGAACAGTCCCTCGTACGAGTCGTACATATTTGCGAGTGTTTGTAAAAGACTGCCAATCAGTTCAACCTCGGGCTGCTCGCCAAACGTTGAAGCTCCAGAAACCACACTTTCAATTCCAAAAGTACGAAGTGCTTCAATATAAGGCTGTGCATCTTTAACTGATTTCATCAAAATTGCAATGTCTTTTGCCTGGATATTCTCGTCTTGCATAAGCGTGTTGATTCTGTCTGCAAGCTGATGAGCAACAAGCTGTTTTCTGGAAACATCATCACCAGGCTTAGAGTTTCCTGACTTTTCAAATTTTGTGACTTCAAAATATACGCGTGGCGAATGAGCAATAAACGGAGTTGTAGGTTCTTCTCGCCCAGCAGACAGATCCATAAAGTTAGCAATCATGCCCTCAGCGCTACAAACCTTTGCAACAAATCGCAAAATTTCATTGTGGCTGCGGAAATTATCTACAAGACGGGGTTGCAAATCTTCTGGAACCTCTGCTTGACGTCTGAAGAACACGTCAACATCAGCGCCGCGGAAACGATAAATTGACTGCTGCGCGTCACCAACTGTTGTGAGATATTGAGCATCTTTACCAGAAAGACTCTTAATCATCTGCACTTGCTGCTGATCCGTATCTTGGAACTCATCAACCATTACAAGCTTGAATTTATCTGTGTAAACAGCCGCAATCTCCGGATGCTCTTCAAACACTTTGGCTGTTAGATGCAAAAGATCATCGTTATCAAGACCGCCAATAGCACGTTTCTTCTGGTTAAAGAGCTTGTAGACCTGCTCTGTAACATCTTTTAGACACTGACTCTCAGGCATGTCCTGAATAAGTCCAAATAAAGCGCTACAAACTTTAAGCTGATACGCAGCTTCATCTTTTACAATTTTTATTTCTTTTGAGGAACGAACGGCCTTGACGGCTTTTCCCAAAGTTTCCCAAAACGCCTGGTCAAAATCAGTGAGCGAGAGGACCAAGTGTTGCTGCAATTTACTTGAAAGCTCAGATTGAACACTCTGTAGTTGCTCTGCTTCATCTGGTTTCTTTTCAGCAATTGCGGCCTTGAGCGCTTCAAGTGCACCGCATAGACTTTCAAGCTCTGCTTTTAGAACTTCCAGATCAGAGCTGTCCCCTACAAATGAAATAGCATCCATTCCTAGAGGAGATGACTGTGCATACGAGATCAGTGTTTCAATACGGGACTTCAGCGCATCTCTATTCCCTGCGTAAGTAGAGAGGAATTCAGCATAGCTTTCATCTTGAGAAAGCTCCCTAAGTACTTCTTCAATAGATATGTTGACCAGCTGATTTCTGGTCATGTCGTCAATGATTTCAAACTCAGGATCAAGATCCAAATCAAGTGCATGAATCTTTAAGATTCTGCTGCACATACCGTGGATGGTACTAATCCACGCATCATCAACCTGCAACGCAGCGCTATGAAGACCTTCTTTTTCTAAAGCTTCCCTAACGCGTTCCTTAATTTCTGTAGCCGCGGCATTGGTAAACGTAATAATCAATGCCTGGTCAAGACTACTCAGGTACGGCTTTCCGTCAGCTCCCGAACCTTCTTTTAAAGCCCACACAATTCTCTGTGTAAGCGTAAAAGTTTTTCCTGAACCAGCACCTGCTGCAACAAAAAGAGGCTTATCAAGCGTCTTGATGGTCTTCTCTTGACCGGGCGTATAACGTGTATCAGCCATAGTAGCTTACCTCCTCTTGTCACACAGTTTTACTGGACAATACCTACATGCATCCTTATCGCAAGGATTGGCTCGAACATCTCCAGAAAGCATGGCTTGAACCTTCTGAGCAATTAAATTCTCCCAAGCGTCCAAGTAGTCTGTAAACTCCGCTGAGTTTTGAGACACAACCATAACTGCCTGGTCCCTGAGCTTTTTATCTTCTGGATGTATATTCCAAATGTGTTCTGTTGCCGCTTCTGTTGCCATGCCCGCAAGAGCAAATGAAGGCTTATCTTTTTGCTCTTTGGTGCCCAAATAAATTGCAGCAACTGGCTCAAGCTCATACTTGGTGAGCTGTTTTCTCATAATCTGAGCATATATTGCAGACTGTACATGCCTTGGCAGAATCTCTTTTGAGAGCTCACTATCCAGACTTAACTTTGCTGAATAAGCCTTTAAGTCATTTGTGCCCTTATGCTTGTAGTCAATAATAAGTGCCTGACCATGAGCGTTTACATCTACGCGGTCAATCGAGCCAGTAAATTGAGCTCCTGCATACTCAACAACATTTTCTTCTCTACCAAAACGAAGCTCAAAGAATCTAGGCTGATAGCCAACAAAGTGCGAAGCTTCAAACTCAAGAAGATTCTTAAGATTTTCTCGAATATTCTCAACCTGTTTTCTTTCTTGAATGCTATG
>CAKAPZ010000110.1 GCA_916720015.1 uncultured Atopobium sp.
CTTTGGCAAAGAATATCGAGAAGTGCGATTTTAAGCTTGCAGCAAAAGCAGAAGAACTTGAGAAGTGCAAGAAGGCTTACCAGACAGCTCAAGACCTGCAGGTAAAGCTCATGAAGGAGCGTGAGAACCTTTCTCAGTCTCTTGAGATTGATTCTGCAGCACTTCGTGCAGAGATTGTAGAGCTCTCTAAGTCTCGAGAAGAACTTGCAGCTCAGATTTCTGCGAATACGCTTGAGCGTTATGAAGCCGCACGTAAACGTTTTAAGGGCCTGGCAGTTGAGCACCTTGTAGGTAATGTTCCTAGCGTTTGCCGCGTCAAGCTGCAGCCAAGTTCATTCCATGATCTTCAGCACAGCTCTGAGATTGCTGAATGCCCTTATTGCCATAGGATGCTTATTACTTCTACAGCGTTTGAAGAATAAAGGAATTTCTCGCCATGTTGGATAAAACCGCTCAGCCCTCTGTATGCCTTGTGGTGTGCGGAGGCATTGCTGCATATAAAGCCTGTGAAGTGCTCAGAGGCCTTCAGAAAGCGGGCTGCGACGTTCGAATTGTTATGACAGAAGATGCAACTCAGTTTGTTGGAAAGACTACCTTTGAGGCTCTAACGCATCATGAGGTGGTGCTTTCGCTCTACAACAATGTGGAGTCTCACGTTGCCCACGTTGATCTTGCTGACTGGGCAGATTGCATGGTAGTTGTACCAGCTACCGCCAATATTATGGCTAAGATGGCTCATGGTATTGCTGATAACGCTGCAAGCGCAACGCTTTTAGCTGCTCATACGCCAGTTCTTGTGGCTCCCGCTATGAATACGCACATGTGGGAAAATCCAGCCACTCAGGCAAACGTGAAATTGCTGCGTCAGCGCGGCATCCAGATGGTTATGCCCGGGTCAGGCCGCCTTGCCTGCGGTTATACCGGAGATGGAAAGCTTGCTCCGGTACAGCAGATTGTTGATGCTGCACTGAAGGTCCTTTCTGTTAAAGACACCGCATCAGGTAAGCAAGATCTTGAAGGTAAAAAGCTTCTTATTACGGCAGGACCAACGCACGAGAAGATCGATCCAGTTCGCTTTATTGCCAACTGTTCAACAGGAAAACTTGGCTATACCGCGGCTAAAGTTGCAGCTAGTCGTGGAGCGGATGTCACCCTTATCTCTGGACCTACGTATCTTGAAGCTCCTCAAGGTGTTACCGTGCAAAGAGTGATATCTGCTGAAAACATGTATAAGGCATGCGTAAGCGTTTTTGACAACGTTGATGCGGCAATTTTAACGGCAGCTGTTGCCGACTATACACCAGCTCATCCAGCAGATCACAAGCTCAAGAAATCATTGGAATATCTTGAGTCTATTGAACTTAAAGAAACCACCGATATTCTTGCCAGCCTGTCTAAAGCAAAGAAAGACCAGGTTGTCGTAGGTTTTGCTGCCGAGACAAATAACGTCTTGGAGCATGCTCAAGCTAAACTTGAGCGTAAAGGTTGCTCCATGATCGTGGCAAATGATGTTTCTAGACCAGACTCAACCTTTGGTTCAGATACAGACCGTGTGGCGTTTGTTACTCCTCAAGGTGTAGAACAGCTTGAAACTTTGCCACTAGAAGATGTAGCCTCGGAGCTTTTGGACCGTGTTTCCAAGATGCTTGAGGAGCGTGCGTAGCGTGCAACCAGAAGAACTATTTATTGGATGCCATCTCTCGGCAGCTAAGGGCTGGGAGGCAATGGGTAAAGACGCTCTTTCTATTGGGGCAACTACCTTTGCTTTCTTTACCAGAAATCCTCGTGGTGGCAACGCTAAAGCTCTAGATGAGGCTGATGTTGCAAAGCTGCGTGAGCTTCTTGAGGTTAATCATTTTGGACCTTTAGTAGCACACGCTCCTTACACCATGAACCTCTGCTCAGCTAAAGAGGAGACCAGGGATTTTGCTCGTCGAGCGCTTGCAGAAGATCTTTCGCGTTTGGAGTATCTACCTGGTAATTATTACAACTTTCATCCTGGTAGCCATGTTGGCCAGGGCTCTGACGTGGCAATTGAGCAGATTTCAGACGCGCTTAACGATTGTCTGTTTGAAGGCCAGCATACAACCGTGCTTCTTGAAACTATGGCTGGTAAGGGTACTGAAGTTGGCAAAACGTTTGAAGAGATTGCTGCAATTCTAGATAAGGTAAACCATCCCGAGCTTATGGGCGTGTGTCTTGATACCTGCCATGTTCATGATGGCGGTTACGAAATTGTAGAAAATCTTGATGAGGTTCTAGATACCTTTGACCAGATAGTTGGCTTAGAAAAACTAAAAGCTTTACACCTTAATGACTCAAAGAATCCTCTTGGAGCTCATAAAGATAGACACGAGCAGATTGGCAAGGGCTTTATTGGTCTAGAAACCTTCCGTGCTGTGGTGACTAATCCACGCATCAACACGCTTCCTATGATTTTGGAAACTCCTCATTCTGAGCTTTCTGGTTGGGGAGAAGAAATTGCGTTACTTCGTTCTTTTTTAGGTGATAACTAGTGGGAATTCTGGTAGGTTGCGAACAAATCTCTATGGAATGGCCTGGTAAGAAGGTTCTTACCAACCAAACCATTGGCGTTAATGAGGGTGACCGTATTGGTGTTGTCGGTAAAAACGGTGACGGCAAATCAACCCTCTTAGATCTTATCGCCCATAGAATTGAACCCGATTCTGGCAACGTAATCTGGAGAAGTGGTATCCAAGTAGGCTATATGGGCCAAAGTGATTCACTTTCTGATACACAAACCGTTTGTAGCGCTGTTGTAGGAGACACGCCAGAGTACGAGTGGGCATCTGATGCTCGCATTCGTAAGATTATTGATGAGCTCATTGGTGACTTGGACTGGAATGGCCTGGTAGGAGAGCTCTCCGGAGGTCAACGTAGACGCTGCGACTTGGCTCGATTGCTGGTAGGCACCTGGGACTTAATGCTTATTGACGAGCCAACTAACCACCTAGATCTGCATGCCATTCAGTGGCTTGCCAATCACCTTAAAAATCGCTGGTCAGAAGGAAATGGCGCGCTTATTCTGGTTACCCACGACCGTTGGTTTTTGGACGAGGTCTGTGACCACATGTGGGAAGTCCATGACGGGGTAATTGACCCGTTTGACGGCGGCTATTCTGCCTACATTCAAGCTCGAGTTGAGCGTGATAGACAGGCAGCAGTAATGGAAGAACGTCGTCATAATACGCTGAGAAAAGAGCTCAACTGGCTTGCTCATGGTGCAAAAGCACGCACGTCAAAGCCTAAGTTTAGAATTGACGCAGCCATGGAACTTCTGGCCGAAGATCCACCACTGAGAAATACGCTTGAGCTCAAACGTATGGCGGTCTCTAGGTTGGGCAAGCAGGTGATTGAGATGCACGACGTCTCCTTTGCCTACAAAAATGCTGCACAGAGTACGGATGCAGATCCTAAAACGCAGTTAGATGTGTCAAAGAGTCAAACTGACGTCATCAAACATGTTGAGTGGCTCATTGGCCCAGGTGACCGCTATGGCATTCTGGGTGAGAATGGTGCTGGTAAGTCCACGCTTCTTGAGTTGATGACGCAGCAGTTACAACCAACATCTGGTCTGGTGAAAGTAGGAAAGTCCGTCAAATTTGGTTGGCTTTCTCAGCAGATTGATACCTTTGCTACAAAAGAAACGTGGACCGTTCTTGAACTGTTAAGCCAGTATAAGACTAGTTACCTGGTAAACGGCAAGATGCAAAGCCCTACACAGTTGCTTGAGAGTTTGGGCTTTGATCGACGAGAGTTTACTAATCGGCTGCAAGACCTTTCCGGAGGTCAGCGTAGGCGTTTGGCACTCCTGTGCGTTCTTCTGGAAGAGCCAAATGTGCTGGTGCTGGACGAGCCTGGCAATGACCTTGACACTGACATGCTTGCTGTCTTGGAAGACCTTCTGGACTCATGGCCTGGAACGCTTCTTGTTGTCAGTCATGACCGCTTTTTGATTGAGCGCGTTACTGATGATCAGTACGCCCTCATAGACGGCCACATTCGCCACGTCCCCGGCGGTGT
>CAKAPZ010000111.1 GCA_916720015.1 uncultured Atopobium sp.
GAATCTAACTAATGTCTGGAATTGTTGTTGCTCTGATTTTTGGACTAATTGCATTTGGTCTTGGTGGCATTCCATTTGGCCTGATTATTGCAAGCGTTATGGCTCATGAAGACATCCGTAAGCTTGGATCAGGAAACATTGGCACCACCAATGTTGCAAGAAATGCTGGTAAAGCCGCAGGTATTCTTACACTTCTTTGTGATGCAGGTAAGGGCATTGTCAGTGTCATGCTTGTTCGTTGGTTCTTGGGAGCCCAGGGATTTACTCCTTTGGTCTCGGGAAATGATCACGCAGAGGCTGAGCTCATCATTTCTTTTGTGTATGCCTGCTGCGTTCTTGGTCATATTTTCTCGCCTTGGCTTCATTTCCATGGCGGTAAGGGAATTGCTGTTGGATTTGGCGGTGGCCTTGCGGTTAATCCACTTGCTGCTCTGGTAGCTCTTGCGGTGTTTATCACACTTGCCGTGCCAACTAAGTACGTATCGCTTGGCTCCATTGGCGCAGCTGTTGCCATTCCACTATTCTGCCTGCTATTTGGCATGGATCCCGTAGCTACTATTCCAGTGTTTGTGGTAGCTGCTGCAGTTATTTGGGCACATCGCGAGAATATCAATCGTCTTAATGCTGGTAGTGAGTCTAAATTCTCTTTCGGCGAAAAGAAAAAGGACAACTAATCATGAAAAAAGTTGCTGTTATTGGTTCGGGATCATGGGGTACCGCACTTTCAACACTACTTGCTTCTACCTGTGATGAGGTAATTATCTGGTCTAGAGAGGCCGATGTCACCGAATCCATCAATAAAGAGCACGTCAACTGCAGACATCTTTCTGATTCTGAGCTTCCTCACAATATTGTGTCTACCACTAGTAAGGCTGAGGCTCTTGCCGGTGTAGATGCTGTTGTTATGGCTGCTCCTTCCGCGTTTTTGCGCTCTGTTTGTGCTGCTTGCGCACCATATCTTGATCCAGAGGTTGATGTTTTGATCCTCTCCAAGGGTATGGAGGCTGGTTCTCACAAGCTTATGCATGAGGTGGCTGCTGACGAGCTGGGAAACCCTGCAAGAATCGCCGTGCTTTCTGGTCCAAACCATGCAGAAGAGGTTATTAAGCAGGGAATCTCTGCAGCAGTTGTTGCGTCTGAAGATGCCGAGGTTGCTAAGCGTTTCCAGACACTGCTTTCTCGACCTTACTTCAGAACCTACGTTAGCTCTGATGTACGCGGTGTTGAGGCTTGTGCTGCAGCTAAAAACGTTGTTGCTATTGCCTGTGGTATTGCAGTTGGTTTGGGTAACGGCGATAACGCCCTTGCTGCTCTTATGACACGCGGCTTGGCAGAGCTTGGTCGCGTAGTATGCGCCATTGGCGGAGACCCGCTTACCTGTATGGGTCTTGCGGGAATGGGTGACTTGGTGGCTACCTGCACTTCCGAGCATTCTAGAAATAGAACGTTTGGAGAAGCCCTGGTCAAGGGCAAGACGCTTCAGTCATACCAGGAAGAAACAGGCATGGTTGTTGAGGGTGCTCAGGCCGTCATTGGTCTTTATGAGCTTGGTCAGCAAATGGACGTTGAGATGCCTATCACTTCAGCTGTTCACGCTGTGCTTTACGAAGGCGCTACGCCTGAAGACATTACTTCTCGCCTTACTAACCGCCTGCCTAATGAAGAATTTTATGGAATGACTCGATAGGAGAGTTTAATGAATAACGTCCTGGTAGCACCGTCTGTTCTATCTGCAGATTTTTCCAAGCTTAAGAGCGAGCTTGATTCAATTGCAAGCGCTGACTACATCCATTACGACGTGATGGACGGTCACTTTGTTCCTAATATTTCATTTGGTCCAGATATTTTCTCGTACTGCAAGAAGTCTTCTGAGCTGCCCATTGATGTCCATCTGATGGTCACCAATCCAGCTGAGATTGCACCTCTGTTCCTGGACCGTGGTGCTGACGTTGTTACCTTCCACTATGAGGCCGAGGTTCACGCGCACCGTCTTGTTCACCTTATTAAGGATTCTGGTGCTAAGGCTGGCATTTCTCTTTGCCCAGGTACTCCTGTAAGTGTTCTTGAGGATCTTATTGAAGACCTTGACCTGGTGCTTATCATGACGGTTAACCCTGGTTTTGGTGGTCAGAAGTTTATTCCTCACTCAATCGAGAAGCTCAAGGCACTCAAAGAGCTCTGCCGTAAGCACAACGTTAACCCTCTGATTGAGGTTGATGGTGGTATCAGTGCAGCTAACGCAGCTGATGTTGTAGCTGCTGGCGCTGATATGCTTGTTGCAGGTAGTGCTGTATTTGGCCAGGAAGACCGCGGTGCAACCATCGAGGCAATCCGCTCTGCCGGTGAGTCCGCTCTTACGGTTCAGGGCTAGACTGCACTCTCATGCATTAGTTACGCCAGATCATTAAGATTGAATCAGCAGAAACACGTTATGGATTACGTTTACCTAGACTATGCAGCTTCAGCACCAATGCGCCAAGAGGCACTTGATGCCGAGAAAACCTATGAGGCTTCACCCATTGCTGGGGTGAACCCAAACTCTTTGCACTCGCTTGGTCGTCAAGCGGCGCGAGAGCTTGATGGCGCTCGTGGCGTTATTGCACGTGCGGTGGGCGGCAAGTTTAGGGCTCCTGACGTGGTCTTTTGCTCTGGCGGAACTGAGGGCAATAACCTCTCTGTTCTTGGAATGGCAGAAGGTATTCGCAACAAAGACCACAAGCGCAACACGGTGGTTTTCTCGGCAATTGAACACGATTCTATTTTGGATCTGGCCCCTGTTCTTCGCGAGAAGGGCTTTGAGGTAAAAATTGCTCAGCCTAACCGTCAGGGAAAGATTGAGACTTCTGCCCTTGAGAGTCTTTTAGACCAGTCGGTAGCACTTGTTTCCGTTATGTATGCCAATAATGAGACGGGCGTTATTCAGCCAGTTGCAGACCTTGCGCGTGAAGCTCATAAGGTTGGTGCGCTTTTTCACACTGACGCGGTTCAAGCGTTTGGTCGCATTCCTCTTGAGGTGTCAGACGTAGACGCCCTGACCATTGCTGCCCATAAAATTGGTGGACCTCTTGGTATTGCTGCGGTGCTTATGCGCTCCAAGGTTCCGTTTAAAGCGCAGAGTTACGGCGGGGGTCAGGAGTCTGGTAGGCGTCATGGTACCCAGGACGTTCGAAGCGCACTAGCTTTTGCTGCTGCAGCTCAGTGGTGCCTGGAGAACCTTACACAAACGCAGGAGAGCGTTTCTGCGCGCGCTAATAAGGTGTATGAGACTCTTTGTGCTTCTCCCAAGATTAAGCCGACTACAGAGGCTTACGCTGGCAAGGATCATATGCCTGGTACGGTCAGCATTATGGTTCCTTCAATGGACTCTGAGACGCTTATCCTAAAGCTTGATCAGGCGGGATTTGAAGTCTCGGCTGGCTCTGCGTGCTCTTCAGGGTCTCTTGACGCTAGTCACGTTCTCTCAGCAATGGGAATCTCTAGAAACGAAGCTCTGGGCAGCCTGCGCATTACCTTTGACGAGCGCGTTTCTGAGGCCGACCTCGATGCCTTCTGTGCAACGTTGCTGCAGATTGTTGGATAAATTTTTCACATACTAATCTCTGCATTAGTTATGTTTTGCGTCCGATACGTCCTTATTTACGGTAGACTAGATGAGTAACCGTATATGAGGAGGCCCTATGAGTGAGTCTGTTAATCTGATGCAGCTCCAGGATATTGATTTGCAGCTGCTAAAACTCGCATCCAACTTGGCCTCAATGCCCCAGGTTCAAAAGATTAAAAACGCCCAACTTGCAGAGAAAAAGATTGCTTCTCAGCTCAAGCAGGTACTTGGCGTAAAAAAAGACGTAGAAATTGATATTTCTGACCTCAATGAGCAGCGTGCCCACTATGTCCAAAAGACAGAAGAGGTATCTGCTGCTGTAGAAACTGCCACCAATCATCGTGCTCTTAGAGACTTTGACCAGCAGCTTTCTTCTTTGGCAAAGAATATCGAGAAGTGCGATTTTAAGCTTGCAGCAAAAGCAGAAGA
>CAKAPZ010000112.1 GCA_916720015.1 uncultured Atopobium sp.
CTCAACACCTACGAGGTCACGCGCCAGGGCTCCAAGGTGGCCGTTCTTGCCTTGGGCGATTTCTACGACCTTGGCGAGAAAACCGTCGAGGCCCTTAGCTCTACTCTGGGAATTGAAGCTACGCTGGTCAAGCCATACTTTGCCTCTGGTATTGATCAGAATCTGCTCGACAACCTGGTAAAAGATCACGACGTCATCGTGACCATTGAAGACGGCATCATCGAAGGCGGTTGGGGACAGAATATCGCTAGCTACCTGGGAACTTCTTCCGCACGCGTGCTGAACTATGGCGTCAAGAAGGCTTTCTACGACCGCGTTAATGTCGCAGATCTTATGCGAGAAAGTCATCTGGAACCCGAGCTTATTGCTGAGGACGTCAAGCAGGTACTGGGTTTGTAGTCGCTGCGCTGCTGTCCCGGCGCGAGCGGCGCTGCGTCGCTGTCCTGGTGCAAGCCGCGTTTGCACTTCTCGCGTCACATCAAAACTGCAACGAAAAAGAGGGGCCGCATTTGCGGTCCCTCTTCTGTATCAAGCGAATGCGCTGTTTTGGTGCGCTGTCGCAGCTCCGTTGCGGTGCCGCAGCGCCGTTACGGCGCGCCGCCGCACCTGCAGCTAAAACCTTAAGCCTTAAGAGCGCGGCCCATAGCGTCAGCCTGAACGATAGCTGCATAGAGCTCGTCAGGAGTGACGTCGCCAGCAAGGTTGTGGATGGTCTCGCCAGGAACGCAAGCAGCCTCAGCGATCTTCTTGATCTGCTCGTCAGTGGTGATGCCAACCTCCTCGAGGGTAGTTGGAAGACCAACCTCAAGGCAGAAGTCCTGAACCTCGTCGAACTCCTCCTGAGGAACGCCCTCAAGAACAAGCTGGACCAGGGTACCAAAAGCAACGCAGTTGCCGTGAGGTGCGCTGTGGCCACCAAGGGAAGTGAGGCCGTTGTAGAAAGAGTGAGCTGCTGCGCAGTTAACGTTGTCAGCGCCGACACCACTCATGTAGACGGTTGCCTCGCAGATAGCCTCAAGAGCTGGGGTTACAACGTTGTTCTCGCAAGCCTTAATTGCCTGTGAACCGTAATCGCGAAGGGTGAGGTAGCACTCCTTAGCAATTGCCATACCAACGCGGGTAATGCCGGTTCCCTCAAGGGAAGGAGACTCGGTGCGGATGGATGCGCGGCCCTCAAAGTAGGTGCCCAGTGCGTCGCCCATGCCTGCTACCAGGAAGGAAACAGGTGCGTTAGCAATGATCTGGGTGTCGACCATAACTGCGTCTGGGTTCTGTGGGTAGAAGAGGTACTTGTCAAAGGAACCGTCATCGTTGTAAATAACGGAGAGGCCGGTGCATGGAGCGTCGGTAGCTGCAACGGTAGGGAGAATAACGATGCGCTTACCAGCGTAGTATGCGGTTGCCTTTGCAGTGTCAACAGCGCTGCCGCCGCCGATAGCGACGACTACGTCGATGTTGTCCTCCTCGACGATAGCCTTCATGCGGTTAATCTCGCCGTTGGAAGAAATGCCGCCGAAGACCTCATAACGACGGTAATAGTCGCCCTTGCCCTCGAAGCTCTGCTCGATCATGTCGTGGGTTGCTTTGTAGCCGCTGTTAGAGCAAACAAACAGGAAGCGCTTTCCCATGTAGCCCATCTCTTTTTCGAACTCGAGACAAGCATTTTTGCCCTGAACATACTTCAGTGGCTCACGCATTGCGCGTAGCATTTTCATAGGTTCCCCTCTCCGGATACGTTTTAGACCTATGTAATTTATGTTAGCACTGTCAAAAGAACATAACAGCAAGGAAAATATTTAGATTTCAGCAAAGAATGAAGTTATATTCCAGCAAGGGATAATTCGGATTCCAGTAAGGAACAAGCCAGATTTCAGCAAGAAGCGAATTTAGATTCGGACAACTTCTGGAAAGTTTACGTGAACATACACTCACCAGCCGGCAAATGATATTCTTGTAGTGTCAAATTTTCGCACTGTGGTCTTTGGAGGACACATGCTTAGTTCTGTCGAAATCAAACCCGATGTCTACTTTGTAGGCGCCCTTGACTGGAATGCTCGCGAGTTCCACGGCTACACCACTGAGCAGGGCATTACCTACAACGCATACCTTATCCTGGACGAGAAGGTCACGCTTATTGACACCGTCAAGCGCCCATTCTCCGAGGAGCTGGTCGAGCGCATCAAGAGCATCATCGATCCAGCAAAGATTGACGTTCTGATCTGCAACCACATTGAGATGGACCACTCCGGCAGCGTTCCTCGCATTCTGGAGCTCGCGCCAAACGCTGAGGTCTACGCAAGCGCGCCTCAGGGCGTCAAGGAGCTTAAGGCTTTCTATGGCGAGAATATCAACGTCAACGGCGTAAAGACAGGCGATACGCTCAACATTGGTAAGCGCACCCTGACCTTCGTGCAGACTCCAATGGTCCACTGGCCAGACAACATGGTCACGTATTCCGACTACGATAAGATTCTCTTCTCCAACGATGCCTTTGGTCAGCACTATGCTTCAACTACTCGCTTTGAGGATGAGTCCGACTACTGCGAGGTTATGAAGCAGGCTCGCAAGTACTACGCAAACATCGTTCTCCCTTACGGTCGTCAGGCTGACTCTGCTGTTACCGCAGTTAAGGGTATTGGTCTGGAGAACATCGATATTATCGCCCCAGCTCACGGCGTTGCATGGCGTTCCCACATTGCCGATATCATCTCCAAGTACGAGGAGTGGACCACTGGCAAGCTTGAGGAAAAAGCCCTGGTTGTGTACGACTCTATGTGGGGCTCAACCGACAAGATGGCCCACGCTCTTCTCGATGGTTTCCTGGCTGAAGGCATTCCTGCCCAGCTCATCGACCTTAAAGAGACTCACATCTCCAATGTCATGTATCACTTCCTTGATTCCAAGTACGTTTGCGTTGGTTCGCCTACGTTGAACTCTAAGTTCCTGCCTACCGTTTCTTCCTTCCTAACGTATATGACCGGTCTTTCTCCAAAGAATGACCACCGTATTGGCTTTGCGTTTGGTTCTTACGGCTGGGCTCCACTTGGACCAAAGATGGTCCAGGCCGAGCTTGAGGCAGCAGAGTTTACTATGCCACTGCCTGTTCACGCTATCGGTTGGCTTCCTTCCGACGAGGACCTGGATGCCGTTCGTGCGCAAGTCAAGGACCTGGTCGAGGCTGGCAAGCAGCTGTAATCTAGCAGTATATTGAGCGAGGCCCCCACATTCATACTGAATGTGGGGGCCTTTTGCTGTAGAGGGAGTTAAGCGGGTAAGAGCGCACATCGTTGCAGGTCAATTAGTGGGTAATTGACGGCTAGAGGTTAGCAAACCTGAAAACACTAAGATTCAGCGGGTTAACCTTGGAGTGGTAACTCCGCTACATCCTAAAAAGTGCCCTAAGATGGTCCGAATGACGCTGAAGTGGTAAAAAATGCGTTTAGTTGGGGAATACAGGTTTCTGCATATAGCGTTTGCCCAGATAAAAATTTTCAGTGCGGTAAAAAATCGTCTTAGTTGGGGTTATTTTGGCAAATTTTTAATTTTCAACCCCCAACTAAACGCATTTTTTACCGTTTTGGGCACATAATTTTAGGCGTAAAAGTTACGTATTCATGTGGATGAATTATTAAGGCAAGTTATTCAAAATTTTGCATCAAATATTGAGAACTGCTTGATAACCAGAACCGACAGCTGTTTGTTAGCCAAATCCACGGAGAAAACAGCAATCGGTGCCATCAAAATAGTATCGTTGCACCTATCGCGCAGCCACTGCACAACCACATATTCAACCGGCGTCATAACGCCGCCGCTTCCGACACCGTCAACCTCCCAGCGTTTCGTGGCGAGACTGTGTCAAATGTCTGCAGACTACAAGGTAGAGCGCGTTAGAGTACAATAGACTACGCAAAAAGTAACTTCGAAGAGGTAGGTGCCCATACACTCGATGGACATTGCGTTAAG
>CAKAPZ010000113.1 GCA_916720015.1 uncultured Atopobium sp.
GACAAAGTAAGAACGTGGCTTAAAACGGCTCTCAGAGGCTCAAATTTTGAAGTATTTAGACGTGGGGTATGAAAGTTGAGGCGGGGTTAAAGTATTGTGGCTTTCTTGACGAACAAGAGACCTCTCTTGCGGTTATATATAAAAGTCTGATAATCGATATTATGTAAACTAATGAATTAGAGAAAAAGGAGAAGGATTTTTGACCCCTCTCCTTTACGGTAACGTGTGCGACAGCAATGCACGCTACACCGATGAGTCAGTCATGACATTTAATTTAATCATGACGTCGCTCTCGTACATCTCATCAAAAATGACAAGAATCTTATCGAGTGCCATCAGTTCAGTTTGGCCGGTTGGAATAATCTCCAAGCCCGCACGATCAATAGTTACAACCCTCACTTTGTCTGGCCATGGGATGTCTTGGAGCAATTTGCCCTCTACAGGGCTTCCTTGACCAATGGTGAACTCATGAAGGATTTTCTCGCCAGAATCTAGTGTTGGTTTAGACTCCCCTTGCTGAGAAGCTAAGAATTCTGCAAGTAAGTGCTCGTAGAATGGGTCAACACGCAGAATATTAGCGGTTACGTAGGACACGATTGCAACTGCTGACATGGCCATAAGAGCCTCAAGAGACCCCGTGAGCTCAAATATAAGCACTACTCCGGTTACAGGTGCTCTTACTGCTCCAGCAAAAATGCCTGCAACGCCCATGGCAATGAAGTTTGGTGCATACGCCATGGGAATACCAAAAATATGGGTAGCTACCAGGGCAAACAGTGTTCCAACAAGTGTTCCCATGACAACCATTGGAAAGAGAGTTCCTCCAGGCGTTCCTGCAGCAAAACACGTTGTGGTAAAGAAGTATTTGCCCAGTAAAAGCGCTATAACCATGAGCTCGGTAAGCGTTGCCGGCTCTTTGATTTTCTCGATAATGGCGTCGCCACCGCAAAGAAGGTCTGGCCAGGTAAAGGCCATAATTCCCGCAAGCATGAATGGAATAATGAGCCTTGAGAAAGGCACAAGTTTGTCAATCTTTTTGTAGAGTCTCTGAGCAAAGAACATTCCCTTATTGTGGAGAGCTCCTAATAAACCACAGGTAACACCTACAAAAAGAACAAAAGCATAGTCAACGTGTGGCAGTGGTGCCACGTACGGAAGCTGAAGAACAGGCTTCATGCCAAGCACGTTAGAAACGAGAAAATCAGCTCCAACTGAAGCAGTCATTGCCGAGATGATCAGTGGAGCATGAAACTCTTTCTGAATCTCTTCGATAGCAAAAAGCGTGCCCGTAAGAGGCGCGTGGAAGGCAGCAGACATTCCTGCAGCAGCACCGCAGGTAACCAGAAGACGTTCTTCTCCCCTTTTGCGTTTGAGCAACTTAGACACTGCTTTGCCGGAAACAGCGCCTAACTGGACTGATGGACCTTCTCGACCCATAGAGAGGCCACCAAAGGCAACCAGAACGCCTTGAATGAACTTAACGGGAAGAACTCGATACCATGGCATGTCGGCAGATCCCATGACCTCTGCGTTGGTCTGAGGGATTCCAGAGCCAGCAGTATAGGGTTCAAACTTCATGAGCAGGCAAACAGCCACCATAAGAATAAGCAAAACGCCAAACCATAGAGCCATATAAGGCCAATTACCTGCGATTGATTGGGTAATGGAGCGCATTTGTGCTTCTGCAAATGAGAGACAAAGGCGATACAGCGTTACAACGCCACCACCCAAAAGGCCAACAAGCAGGCCTTCTCCAATGAGAGCTACCTGAAACCTTCGAGAAAAGTGACGCTCAATAACGTTTGTCTTATGTTTGAGATGAAACGCCACAATCTCCCCTAGCAGTTTTTTGGTTAATAAAAAGCACGTAAAGCGTACTTGAATATTGTACGACTTTACGTGCGTATAGTTAAAAGTTTGTACGAGAAATTGTACGTGACTGAGTGCATCGCGCAGCGCTTGGCTATTGGTTAGCCAGAGAATGGTCCTCCACCATAGCAAGCATACACTGGACCCTCGATAACACCGACGGACTCGTTAGCTGCATGAATCATGCGGCCGCCGCCAATGTAAATTCCAACATGCTCATAGCCTGCACGGGTAAAGATGATGTCACCATAGTTAAGCTCATCCATGGAATCATGCCAGTTACCAGCAGCGCGAATAGCACGGCCAATGGTTCCTGCGGTACCTGCACGATAGCCGAGGAAGCAGTAGTAGACCAGACCACCACAGTCAAAGCCAGAAGCAGGAGAAGCTCCGCCCCAAACGTATGGATAGCCAATGCAAGCATAAGCTGTAGCAACGCCACCGCCTGCAGCTGGGTAGCCACCGCCACCACCGGAGTAAGATCCGCCACCAGAGTTAGAGCTGCTGTTAGAACTACTGCTAGAGCTGCTCGAGCTGGTTGAACTAGAGCTTGAAGAGCTGGAGCTAGAATCATTGGAAGAGCTGTCGTTAGACTCAGAGCTGGTGGAAGGAGTCTCACGGGTAACAGTCTCAATTGCATAAGCAACGTTGTTGTTAGCCGATGCAGCCTCCTGAGCAGCAAGCTGTGCTTTTACCTCTGCATCAAGGGAGTCGTAGTAAGCCTTAGCCTCTGCAACCTGGCTCTGAAGGCTATCTGCAGTTGTCTTCATCTCAGCGACCTGAGCCTGGAGGTTCTCCTGCTCAGCCTGAAGCTCAAGCTGTTGAGCCTGGAGCTGATCGCCAAGAGCCTTGACGGTATTGATGGAGTCAGCCTCCTGCTTGCTGGTACGGTCCATATAGTAGACGCGGCTGACAAAGTCCTCTGGGCTAGATGCTCCAAGGAGGAAGTCCAAAGTCTCCTGTGGGCCCGCCTTGTAAGCACTCTTCATAGCTGCAGAAAGGACAAGACGCTGCTTGTTGAGCTGGTCTGTAGTCTCTGCAATCTGCTCCTGGACCTCACCAATCTTGTTGTTGGTGGCGTCAAGTGCATAGGTTTTCTCGTTAAGGTTATCCATGGCCTCTGCAAGAGCTGCACCAAGAGAGTCTAGCTGGGCAGATGCGGCCTCAAGATCGCTTTGTGGGTCTGCGAATAGCTTGGCTGGGGTAAGCAGCGTAGCAGCTACACCAAGACCTGCAAATAAGAGAGCGTCTCGTCTTGTGAAAGATCGGCGCTGTGACATATAAGCTCCTTCCGCAAAGCACGAAATCAATTGGGCAACGTGTTGCTTTGCTTTGCCATCTAGGATAGCTCATTTGATAAAAAATCAAAGTCAACTCGCCGATTTCTTAGCGAGAAACCTGTGTAAACAGGAAGCTACCCTATCGAGTATTTGAATAGTTTACCCCGAAAATGACATTTCATACAAATTCCAAAGACTATTTGTGCAGTTATATAGCATGGAGCGGGCAAAAATCATTGCATAAATTTATCTTTGACCTGCAATTATGGAGAAATTCTATGTATTGCAAACAAGTTTACTGTGATTAACAAAATGCTTATGTAAATAAGACAAATGGCTGACAAGCACATAGTCTTGCCAGCCAAAATTGTCAGGTTAAAGTAAGTCTGATGTAAGTGATTTAGCTTATTGAACCTTAATAAGGGTGTAAACCTCTTGGTCAAAGCACTTGCCAATAATCTCTCTTGGGTGAAGGTAGCAAAGCTCAAGCGCAAACGCAAAACCAGCTACTTTTGCACCGGCCTTCTCGGCAAGCTGAGCACAAGCAACGCAGGTGCCGCCAGTAGCAACCAGGTCATCAGCAATAAGAACAACGTCGTCTGGGGTAAGAGCATCGGTGTGAATCTGAAGCTCGCTGGTACCGTACTCCAGATCATAAGCCTGTGCGTAGACTTCACGAGGCAGCTTGCCTGGCTTACGAGCAGGAACAAAGCCCGCGCCCAGTTTGTATGCTACAGGGGTTCCAACAAGAAAACCACGAGCCTCAGCACCAATAACCTTGGTGA
>CAKAPZ010000114.1 GCA_916720015.1 uncultured Atopobium sp.
ACACCAGAAACAATAACGCAGAGGTAGCGAGTCTTACGAACGCTAATGCCCAGCGTCTCGGATGCGTGTGGATGCTCGCCAACGGAGCGAATACGCAGGCCCCACTTGGTACGGTAAAGCACAAACCAGACGAGAAGGGCGGTCAAAAGTGCAAGTACCACGGTAATGTCTACGTTCAAGCTGGAATAAGGTGTGTCGTTAAAAGCACCCTCACCAAAGAGCTTTGGCAGCTTATTGACTGCTGGAGACATTGCAGCGCCATCAAACAAAAGACGGCAGGCAAACAGAGCAATGCCAGGTGCCAGCAGGTTAATTGCAACACCAGAAACTGTCTGGTCAGCGTTAAATGTAATAGATGCCATGGCGTGCAGAAGCGCAATAAGGCCGCCTGCAATACCTGCACAAAGGAAGCCAATCCAAGGGTTTCCGGTGAGGTAGCTGCCCGCAACGCCTGCAAAGGCACCAACACCCATCATGCCCTCAATACCAATGTTGACAACACCGGAGCGCTCGGAGACAACGCCGCCCAGAGCACCAAAAATAAGAGGTGTCGAGTACATGAGGGTAACGGAAACAAGAAGAATCAGGTTAGTGAGCATTGTTTGCCTCCTCCTGAGATGGGTCGGACGCATCACTCACTTGAGCAGCAAGCTTTGCCTCTTCTTCCTTAGCCTTCTGGGCACGCTTGTGATCAAGACGGTCGGCAAGCATTGGAATAACGCCACCCAGAGCCATAAAGAATACGATGGTACCAATAACAATGTTGATAATCTCGGAAGGTGCACCAACCGTCTGCTGAACAGTCTGACCACCATAAAGAAGACCAGCAAACAGGAAAGATGCAGGAATACATGCCACAGGATTGCAGTTGGCGATAAACGCAACGGACAGACCGTTAAAGCCGTTGTTCTCAAATGCTGCCAGCGTTGCAATACTGTGAGGAGCAATACCGGTGATGGTCAGAGCACCTGCAAGACCACAGAGTGCACCAGAAATAGCCATGCAGAGCGTGAGGTTTTTCTTAACGTTAATGCCGGTAAACTGTGCAGCGTCGCGGTTAAAACCAACAGCGCGCATCTCATAACCAACCTTGGTGCGCATAAGCAGCCAACCAATAAAGATAGCTGCGATAATAGCAACAAAAATACCAATGTTGACATCGGTACGCATAATAGCGTCACCAATAATAGGAATATTGCGAATTGCCTCAGCACCGTCCTCGGAATTCTTCATGCCATAGAACAGTGTGGTGTAGCCAGACTCGTTAATAGAGTACGAAGAAGTTGAGTTTGGCTGATGGAACTGTGGAAGAGAAACCACAAAGTTGCAGAGGTAAAGGCTGATCCAGTTAAACATAATGCTGGTAATAACCTCGTTGATGCCAAACTGAGCCTTAAGCCATCCAATAATGGCACCAATACCTGCGCCGCCTGCGGTACCAACCAAAACAACTACAGGAATCTGCAGCACAGGAGGAAGATCTAGACTATAGCCAACAATAACGGCGAGGATAGTACCTACAATGTACTGACCCTCAGCGCCAATGTTAAAGAGGCCAACGCGGAATGCAAAAGCAACAGCAATACCCGTAAAGAGCAAAGGTGTTGCCTTAATAATGACGTTAGAAATGTATTTTGGCTTACCTACCATGCCGCCAATAAGAGCTTCAAACGAGCTGATAGGGTCATATCCTGCAACAACCAAAATAATAGAAGCAACCAACAGGCCAACAAAAATAGCAACAATTGCTGACGTAATTGGTTTTCTCATTATCTTTGTAAGCGTACTCACTCGGCGTCACCTCCTGCCATCAGCAGGCCAGCCTGCTCTTCAGTGATAGTACCTTGGTCAAACTCGCCAACATTCTTGCCGGCGTAAATAATTGCCATCTTATCGGCAACGTCCATAATCTCGTCCAGCTCAAAGGAAATCAGCAAAATTGCTGCACCACGGTCCCTCTCGCGAATAAGCGCTTTGTGAACAAACTCAATAGCACCAACGTCAAGACCGCGAGTAGGCTGGATGGCAATGAGGACGTCTGGGTTGGAAGAAACCTCGCGGGCAATAATAACTTTCTGCTGATTGCCACCGGAAAGTCCCACTGCCTGATGATCTGCGCACTCTGCAGGACGAATATCAAACTCGTCAATCAGCTTCTGAGAGAATTCCTTTATCTTTACCAGCTCAAGTGCAATGCCCTTACCAAAGGTCTCCTCGTTGTGGCGCTCAAGCACCATGTTCTCGGCAACCGTAAAGGGCAGAACCAGACCCCAACGATGACGGTCTGAAGGAATAGTTGCAACTGCGTGGTCAATAACCGCCTTAGGGGTTGTGCCCTGAATCTCTTCACCCTTGACAGCAATGGTGCCCGACTCAGGTTTGACCAGTGCGTTTATGGCATCGGCAAGCTCTTTCTGGCCGTTGCCGTCAATGCCTGCAAGACCAACAATCTCGCCGGCACGAATATCCAAATTAAAGCCGTTTACCTGCTCAATGCCGCGCTCGTCCTTGACGTGGAGGTCCTTAATAGAGAGAACGACCTCGCCAGGAGTTGCTGGCTTCTTTTCTACATGCAGGTTAACGTTTCTACCCACCATAAGTGTTGCAAGCTCAGTCTCGGATGTCTTGGAGACATCAACGGTGCTCATGTACTTACCACGACGAATAATAGTGCACTCGTCAGCAGAAGACATAATCTCTTTAAGCTTGTGGGTAATGACAATGATGGTTTTACCTTTGCTTACCAGGTCATGCATGATCTGAATAAGCTTCTCAATCTCCTGCGGCGTAAGTACTGCCGTAGGCTCATCAAGAATCAGCGTATCAGCACCGCGATACAGGGCCTTTAAGATCTCAACGCGCTGCTGCATACCAACAGAAATGTCCTCAATCTTGGCGTCAGGATCTACGTCAAAGCCGTATTCCTCGACAATTTCAAGGACCTTCTCGCGAGCTCGCTTTGGATCAAGGACGCCACCGGCCTTGGTGACCTCGTTGCCCAAAACAATATTTTCTGTAACAGTAAAGTTCTCGACCAACATAAAGTGCTGGTGAACCATACCAATACCGTGAGCGATAGCATCGGTTGGGCCAGATATGGATACACGCTCTCCGTTGAGGTAAACCTCGCCCTCATCAGCAGAATACAGGCCATACAGTACGTTCATAAGCGTACTTTTACCTGCGCCGTTCTCTCCTAAAATGGCGTGGACAGTTTGCTTGCGCACGTTAAGGTCTACGGCGTCAAGAGCTTTAAACGATCCAAAAACTTTGGTAATGCCATGCATCTGAACAGCGTAATCCGAACTGACTTCCACGAGCCACCTCCTTTACACACTTGCGAACGGTGAGGAGTGCCAAAAAGCACCCCTCACCAACAAATCCAAACTCATCAACCTTTTGGGCCTGTCAGAGGTCAAAAACCATCTGGCGAGAAACCCTAAGGCTTAGATACTAAGCCAGAACTTAGCTCAAAGACTTGACGTATTTGTCCAACTCATCCTTGTTTGTAGGAGGAACAACGGAACCAGCCTTGATCTTGTCGAGAAGGTCAGTAGCTGCCTTGTAGGTGTCCTCACCCATGAGGTGGTGCTCCTCAGAAATTCCGACGGCGTCCTCGGAAGCGCCCAGAGAAATGGTGGTGCCACCCTTCTGGCCGTCCTTCAAGATCTTCTCGGAAATCTCAACGATAGCAACGTTGACGCGCTTAAGAGCGGAGGTCAGAACGTTCTCTGGAGCAAGATATGCCTGGTCACGGTCAACGCCAATTGCAAGCTTGTTTGCGTCCTTAGCTGCCTCAATAACGCCAGTTCCTACGCCACCAGCAGCGTGGAAGACAACATCGCAACCATCGGAGTACATGGAGTTAGCAATTGCCTTGCCCTTTGCAGCATCGGAGAAGGACTCTGCGTACTGTGCAGAAA
>CAKAPZ010000115.1 GCA_916720015.1 uncultured Atopobium sp.
ATCCGATGCCCCAATCGCGTGTTACAGAAACAATTGCGTTCATGTGGTTCTCCTGTCAAGTATCGTGTTATATGAAATGATGATTTTAGCTTGAGCGTTAGCTCGGGCGTGCCTGGAGCGCCAGCCGTGCTCGCTCGGGCGTGCCTGCAGCGCCAGCCGCGTCTCCAGCAACTGCGCCTAAACCGCAATCGGAATGTTCTTGATCTGCGGACCGTGCTGATAATCCTCGACAATGAGGTCGTCAGTAGTGAAGTCGTAGAAGTTGGTGACGTTAGGGTTCAGGCTCACCTTTGGCGCATCAAAGGTGGGGCGAGAAATCAATTCTTTAACAATGTCAACGTGGCGATCGTAAATGTGAGCATCGGCAATCATGTGAACCAGCTCACCAGCCTCCATGCCGCTGACCTGCGCAACCATCATGAGTAAGATAGCGTACTGGCAAACATTCCAGTTGTTAGCTGCAAGAATATCCTGGCTACGCTGAACAAGCAGTAGGTTAAGTGTAGGTTTGTCCTTACCTGCTTCCTGAGTAACGTTATAGATTGCGTTGAATGCGCAAGGGTAGAGGTTCATCTCCGAGAGGTCGGCAAAGGTATACAGGTTGGTCATAATACGGCGGCTGAACGGATTCTCCTTGAGGTCCTTGAGTACACGATCCATCTGGTCATAGTCGCCATCGGAGTAGTGAGAGACCTGTCCAACTTGATAACCGTAAGCCTTGCCAATGGAACCAGACTCATCAGCCCATGAATCCCAGATGTGTGAGTTAAGATCGTTAACGTTGTTGGACTTCTTCTGGTAAATCCACAGGACCTCGTCCATGGCGCTCTTGAGCGCAGTGCGACGAAGTGTCAGCGCTGGAAACTCCTCGCGCAAATCATAGCGATTGCAGACGCCAAACTTCTTGATTGTGTATGCGGAGGTACCATCTTCCCAGGTAGGACGGACCTTCTCGCCCTCGGTGGTAGTGCCGTTTTCAATAATGTCGGAGCACATATCAATAAAAATACGATCTGCTTTGCTCATATTCAATCCTTAAAATTACTGTTCAAATTGCAATAAACACCTGGTATTTGCGCGTGTGACAAGCTGCTATCAAGTCTCTGCTAAACACATTACCAGTTGCTGTCAGTATAAGCGCTGTAGGGGTCCCCAAAAAGCGGGCTTGAGGAAGTCTGATTGCTCGAAACACAAGAACGTCCCAGTCCCGAGAGCAGCATAATAACTATAAAAAATAGCAAGCCCGCAGGAAAAGGAGAGCCATCAGGCATCTGCGACGGATCGTTTGGGTCGAAGTCAGGGCCCTCTCCGCCAAATTCATGCCTGTTGTGCCTGGTATCTTGGTTGTCGTCTTTCTTTGCCATCAATCCTCAATCAAACGCTTACACTTTGATGATACCCGTCGTCGCCCAAGGATTTCATGGCGAGAAACCCCTCTTTTAGTCACTCCACATTCTCTGCAAAGTATTTTGAACACGACGACTTGTTCGCGCCTGCAGCTCGCTTACACCCGCAGCATCCGCGCCTGCAGCTCCTACAGGTGCTGCGATGCAAAGATGTCGTTCCAGAACGTGCCAAGCTGCTTGATAAGCTCAATGTCCGCGGGAAGCCACTGCACGTCAAACAGCTCGTTTTGAGCAAGCCAACGAAGCTCTGAGTGAACCTCAGGATCTGCAACAGGCTCCTCAGACTCGCCAAGTGTGCAGACAAAACAATCCATATGCAGGTCAAAGGTGGGGTAGGAGTAAGTCACCGTGTCATAGAAGAATGCCGCTTGCACGCTACAGTGCAGCTCTTCCTGAATTTCTCGACGTAGGGCCTGCTCGGAGGTCTCTCCAGCCTCAACCTTTCCGCCAGGAAACTCCCAGAAGCCAGCGTTATCCGCATCAGCTCTACAAGCGGCAAGAATTTTATTGTCTTTATAGAAGATAGCTGCAGCTACATTGACTGTTTTGGCCTCGGTCATGTTATCCCTCCAGTCTGACTGTTGCAAAGACGGTGGAACTCTCGGCATCTTTGAGCACTACCGAGAAACCTGTCTCATCGGCATATACCTGGGGAGTAATGGCGTCGCCCAAGTGCGCCTGGCTCCTGTACTGAACCACAATGCGGCGCAGCTTGTGAGAATAGCCAAGGGCCACAAGCGTGTCAACAGCCATGAGCACGTACTGAGCATTGTTGACGTGCTTGTTTGTATCCAGGTGCTGCTGAGAAACAAGAATGGCTGGGCCATCAACGGCATTTCCCTCAAGTGCAATTTTTCGAGGAGTTGGTGGCAAATCTACGCGAGGCTCGCCAGTAATGTAGACGTTTTCGCTTTCTGGAACACGAGCAGCCTTGCCTTCATTGATATCCATCAAATACCAGGTAGAGTCCGCTTTTACGATGGTTGCGCCGTCTGCATCATTAATAACAAACGACCTAGATGCTTGAAGACCCTTCATCTGATACGACCAGGTACCTACGCAGATCTTCTCGCCAAACTGGGGAAGACGGTCAACTTGGATTTGCCACGTTGCCAGAACCCATGCGTATCCCTCGCTGGTCAGTTGCTTAAAGCCGCGGCCAATATCTTCTGAGTGGAACGTCGAGCAATCCTGCAGGTAGTTCATAACGCCTACCAGGGAAAGCTTTCCGGTCTCATCGCACTCGCTATATCTAACTCTACTTTCAATGGTGTACATACAAATCCAAACTCGAAATCAGCGTTTGCTGAGGTATTACAATATGCCGAGAAACCCGTCTAGTTGTCCCATGGGAACGAACCCGGCAAGCGGTCTCTGACTTTTTGCGTGGTATCGTCAAGTTTCTTCTTAGTTACCTGGACTTTTTGTGAAACCTGTTGAGCCTTTTGGGTAGCAATAAGAGTTGCATTCTGGGCCGCTGCGTTTGCCTTTTGAGCAGCTTCGTTTGCTTTTTGCGAAGCATTTTGTGCCGCAGCACTCACTTTTTGCGAAGCGCTTTGAGCCATCGCATCAACCTGCTGTGATGCGTTATGTGCGGCCTCTTCAATCCTCAAAGATGCATCTTGAGCTGCGGCTTCAACTTTGTGATGGGTGGTTGGTCCATTCCAAAGAAGGCTAGCAACCGTATCCAAAAAATAGAGCGTGACCACAATAAACGCCACAACCGAGACAGTGTGCTTGGAGAAAAGCATCAAAATATTAAGCATCGCTGGAACAAGTACAAAGACTGAAGTAACCGAAAATGCTCCAAACACAGCGCTGGCCTGGGGACAAACACGACCATGCAAGTTGAACTTAAACATGGAGTAGTCCCACCACTTCTTTTTAAAGCGGCGCTCCAAAAAGAGGCCGGTTGAGTACTCAATAACGGTGGCCAAAAATCCACCAATAATAAAGACAATAAACGGATTGGAAATCTGGCCTAGTACTAGCCAAACTGCAAGCGCGCCAATGCCATAAATGGGGCACGTAGGTCCAAAAAGAAAACCGCGCTTGGTAAATTCGCCTTCGACAACGGAGCAATAAATGGTTTCGTACACCCAGCCGCCAAAAGAAATCAGCGCAAAAATTATGACCATCTGAGGCAGATACTGTACAAAGAGCTCAATATTCTTATCGAGTGCAAAAAGCGTGCGCAGTGTCTCAGTCATGGTACTCACGCGAGATTTCCGTAATCCATGTAGTCGTTAAACTCATCTGACTCACTGTTTGTTGTGCCCTGAAAATCGCTTTCAGGTGTCGAGAAACCCGTTGGGCGGAAACCATCCTTTTTGTATGGATTGCCTGTTAATGTTTCTGCAGTTGAACAAGCTTTATCGCAAGTTGTTACAATCCAAGCCTCTTTGGTATGAGGGGGAATAGGAACCAGAGGAAACATGTGATGCAAGATGATGTCTTCCTCAACAGGGGTTAAATCAGGGAAATCCTCGCG
>CAKAPZ010000116.1 GCA_916720015.1 uncultured Atopobium sp.
ACTCTTGAGGAGTCATTGTGGAAGTAGTGGTAACAGGAGTAGAAGACTTTGTAAGAGTAAGGCTCAAAATAATGTCTTCAAAGGCTGCTGCCGAAAGGCATCTCTCAACAATCGGCAGATTTTTAAGGATGCGGTTATATGCCAAGCGCATTGATGTTTCAGCACACAGTGCGTTATCTTCAACTTTAATTGGAGTGCAGGTTCTCAACATAGCAATAAAAGCCTCTGGCTGATTCTCTTCAACCAAGAGGTCAATTGCGTCTTGCCACAGAGCTACTGCGTCTGAATCAATTGATGCATCCATACGTGTCCAATCAAAATGTTGAAAATTGGGACACCTAGTATAGAGGAATGTTGATAACTTTCAGTGAATAATGTTGAGAAACTCTATGAAAGGAGAGTTTCTCCAATAGTAGTGAGCTTATATTTCTGCCCAACTTTTCCGATTATTCCTATGTTTACCAGTGATTTTAATTCTCTTGACCACGTTGGTGTTGAAAGTCCATAGGTACTTGTTAACTCTGTTGCTCCAACCCATTCATGCTCAGAAAGGTATTGAAGAACTTGTTTTGCTCGATCTGTAAGTACCAGATTAGGAAGCTGTGCAGCTGTCTGATGAGATACTGCTTGTGGAGCATGTGAAACTGTCTGTTGGTTCTGACTTATAGGTAATTCTTCAGCTTCTTCTTGAGTTGGAAGCGTCTGAATGTGCGCATCTTTAGAGCGGCGTGTTGACAAGGTAACAATGGTTCCGCCAGAGATATTGTCTTCGAGGGTAAGACTTCCACCCTTCTCAACCATGTATTGTTGAGCATAAGGAAGGCCAAAACCAACGCCTCTAATAAACGATTTCATCTCTTCTGTTGCAGAAGAAGTACCAAACTCAAGAGCACGATTTTTCTCTTTAATACCAGGTCCCTGGTCTGAAAACCTAATGGTATTTCCGTTATCCATGATTGAAATTGTAGGCGCTACAAATCGAGCGTGAATGAAATTTTCCACAATCTCACGCATAACCATAAAAGGAATTTTTCCTCCCTGCTCGTGAGCAAGCTGGTTAACGGTAGCTGCAATTTCATCAAGATAAGATCGAACGTCTTTTGGTTCTACGAGAACAACACGAGGTGCTGCGGCTTTATCGTCATACACTGCAATACGTGCAGCATAACGGACGGTGAGAGAATTATCAGAACCAGCGTCTTTTTCATTCTGGTTTGTGTTTACCTCAACAAAAGGAAAGAAATCTCTTGCCATGACACCTCCTTTTCAACAATTGTTAAACAAATGAAGAAAACTTTTCGTTTTCTTTCACGATGAATGAAAGTTTTCAACAAGTGTTAAACATCTGTAGATAACTTTATATCTTTGTGAAAGACGTACTGAATGATAGTAGCATTTAACGGACATATTTCAGCTTGCAGAAATATTCCTTTCAACAAATTTCTTCACTTATCACAAGTGAAATTTTCAAAATGAAAGGTTTTCTCGCTAGGCTTTTGAATAAAAAAGAGAAAAAGTTGAGGTATTTGCGTAGAAAATTTGACAGGTACCCATAAACGCGAGTACAATCTGTAGGCTTTTTAATCGATACTGTACCCGTTCGGGAGGAAATAGCTATGAAGCGTACCTACCAGCCAAATAAGCGCAAGCGCGCAACTACCCACGGTTTCCGTGCACGTATGGCAACTAAGAATGGTCGTGCCGTTCTCGCTCGTCGTCGCCTTAAGGGCCGTAAGCGCCTCACCGTCTAAGGAATGTTTCTGTGAAGACCATTAAATCTCGTTCAGAGTTTGAAAGGGTCTTCTCTGCGGGGAAGAGGGCTCAAAGTTCTGTTCTTCGTATACGAGTAGCACCATCCACTGAGGCACATCCTTCCGAGGTAGCCTTTGTAGCTCCAAAAAGACTAGGTAACGCCGTATTTAGAAACAGGTGTAAACGCGTTTTACGCGAAGCAGCTCGAAAGAGCGGTTTACCTGTTGAGGGATACGGCATTATTCTCTTTGCGACTAAAGATACACACAGCAGTAATCCTGCTGATATAAGCGTTTCTTTGGATGCTCTGTTAAGAAAGACAGGGGTCAAATGAGCGAGAAAAGACAAGGTTCTTTTCTCGCAAACTTGTTCCTAGGTGCTATTCGTTTCTATCAAAGAAACATCTCTCCCCTTTTTAAGCCGCACTGTATTTACCGGCCTACTTGCTCTGAATATGCAGTTCAAGCTATACAAAAGTACGGTGTTAAAAAGGGAAGTTGGCTTGCTCTTAAGCGTATTGCTCGCTGCCACCCTTTTCATAAGGGAGGATACGATCCCGTTCCGTAAAGGAACGCACCGGAGGAAATATGTGGGATTGGATTGTTAACTTTCTATACACAGTCTTAGCGGGACTTCAATCATTCTCGGGAGACTGGGGTATGGCAGTTATCCTGCTTACCATCATCATCCGTATTATCCTGGTTCCAATGACCAACAAGCAGACAGCCTCTATGGCTCGCATGAGTGTTGTTCAGCCTAAGCTCAAAGAAATCCAGGAGCGCTATGCCGATGATCCTGTAAGGCAGAATGAAGAGATGCGTAAACTTTACGCAGAAATCAACTTCAATCCTCTTGGTGGTTGTCTACCACTGCTTTTGCAGTCCCCTATCTTTATTGCACTCTTCACCGTTGCAAAGATGGTTCCAGTAGACTCCCGCTTCTACAACATTCTTCCTTCTATTGCACGAGCAACGTCTGACATTTTTGCTGTTGATGGCCTTGTTGCTGCTATCCCTTACATAATTTTTGTTCTTCTGTTTGGCCTTACTACCTTCCTTTCCATGGCAGTAAACGCTCGTACAAGCTCCGGTGAGCAGCGTACCCAGCAGTATATGATGGGCGGCATGATGACCCTCATGATGCTCTGGTTTGGTTGGACTGTGCCAGCAGCTGTTCTTCTCTACTACGTCACTTCTGGTATTTGGCAGCTTGCTCAGCAGCAGCTTATTACCAAGCGCATTATGGAAAAAGAGAAACTTAAGGCTGAGGCTCAGATGGCTAATAAGCCAATCGAGGTTGACGTGGTGAGAAAAGAAAAGAAGCCACGCCCTCATAAAAAGGCTTAGTAGCTGGGGTTAAACAAAATAACTTTTGTTTACAGAAGTTGTTACAGTAGATTAATAGTTAAACTTTTTATATTGACTGGAGGACGACATGGAGGATGAGACTTTCGTTTCTGAGCCAAACGCTCTTAATGAGTCTCCTGTCGTTGATTCACAAGACGAGTTTGTTTCAATTCGAGAGCATTTTGAAGCTGGAATTCAGCTTACTGATGCTGAGATGAATAAGATTGCTGATACCGCTGTCTTTTATCTAAGAGAGCTCCTCTCCTTCTTTGGCGAGAATAGCTGTGCAATTGATGAGTATGGCGGTGAAGATGGAGAACTTATTCTTGACGTAACCGGCGGTGATCTTGCAATTCTCATTGGCCGTCACGGTAATACGCTTGAGGCACTTCAGATGGTTCTCTCTTCTTTGATGGGCGCTAAGCTTCACTTCCACTATCCAGTATCTGTTGATGTTGAAAGCTACAAGAGCCGTCGTCGTAATAAGCTTCAGGAGATGGCACTCTCTGCTGCTGCTCGTGCTAAGAAGACCGGTAAGGTTTCTCTTGCTCCAATGAGTGGCTATGAGCGCCGTATCATTCACATTGCACTTCGAGATAATCTTGAAGTTACAACACACTCTGAGGGCGATGATCCATACCGCCGCGTTGTTGTTACAGCTATTAACGGCTAAGAATTTTCAACAAGCTTTACTAATTTGATGAGGAAGGTTTACGCCTTCCTCTTTTTTTGTGACAATTCTTCTTGTTACAAGAAGTTTTGTCACAGGAGAAGCAATGTCTGAATCAGAGAAGTC
>CAKAPZ010000117.1 GCA_916720015.1 uncultured Atopobium sp.
AAACTTCATCTAATATGCTTAAACATGAATAGACTTATATAAGAAATTTAACTATCGATAAATTCCGCTTCTAGGGAACACACTTAAGTCAGATATTCTGCTCAATTGTGGGCATATTACACACCTAATGAAGATAATCTGCACGTTTGAGGTATTTTCAGCGTAATGTATACGTCTTTTTGACAGATTATCTGTCATAGGTGTGCTTTGAACTGCCTCCCATTTCTCGTATCCAAGAAATGGGAGGCAGTTCACAAGCGAGCGCCTTTCTTGTAAACGTGAACTGAACTGTTTAGGAGAGCGACTTACGCAAGTGGCTTATATGCATCATCAACATTGATGTGGCAATAGCCACCAGGATTCTTCTTCAGGTAGTCCTGATGATATTCCTCAGCAAGCACGTAGTTATCTAGTGGCTCCACCTCAACGGCAAGCTTCTGACCAAACAGCGACTCCTGTTCAGACACAATGCGCTCAATTACAGCTAGGTCAGCGTCGTTTGTGTAATAGATGCCGGTGCGATACTGCCTACCAACGTCGTTGCCCTGCTTATTGACCGAGAGGGGATCGATAACCCTAAAGTAATAACGCAGGATGTCGTAGAGGCTTACAACGCTTGGATCATAGGTTACATGCACTGTTTCTGCGTGATCTGTGGCCTTGACCTCCTGATAGTTGGTATCCAAGGTCTTTCCATTTGCATAGCCAACGGTGGTTGCAGTAACGCCCTTAATTCTGGAGAAGTACTCTTCAAGACCCCAGAAACATCCACCTGCTAGATAAATCTCTGCCATAAAAGCCTCCTAAGGCCGAATTGCTGTTATAAAAGTTTGAAGTGGCTTCGCTTTACTTCAAAGACGCCTTCTTTACATAGAGAAGATATTACCGCGCTTAAGGCGCTTCTATCTACACCAAGATAATCGGCAAGCTGTTGGCGATTGTAGGGGATATCAAACTCCGACGAACCCGCAGCTTGCGAGCGAGTGTTCAGGTACGCCATCAATTTGCCACGAATACTCTTTGGAGCAGCATCTTGAATACGACGGCTCAACATGATGTTTTTCTGCGCAATAGAAGCCATAAGGTTTCTGGTGATAATATCCACGCCGCCGCAAATGTCACACGTTCTACTGGTAATCTGTCGCAGGTCAAGCAGCAGAATTGCAGACGTCTCCGTGGCAACTACCGAGGTCAAGAGTGGCACGTTTCCAAGAGCTGCATATGCCTCTCCAAAGGTTTCTCCTGTATGGAAGGCTCCCATCACAGAAATATTGCCCCGCGCGTCTGATCCCTCAACATGAATAGCACCAGAGACAACAATGCCAAACTGATGTGCCTTATCGCCAGCGCACAGGATAATCTCTCCAGGCTCATAGGTACGCACTGTCGCACGTAGATGCTTCAGCAAAGCTTCAAGCTGCTCTGGCTTTACCCCTTTAAACACCACTGTGTTGAGCAAAAACGAAGGCTTAATATCTTGCAAGTTCATTGACGCTCCAAAAATTTCGTCATGAAAATCGTTTTGTTGTAATTACAACATACCTTATTCCACATTCCTGTAATCATGAAACCCAGAAGAGCAAATCTCTTCTCGCTATATGGTTTTATGGAGAGGAAAAATAGTGGATAACAAGATGTTCTGTTTCCAGTGCGAGCAGACTGCTGCTTGTACTGCATGTACCGGCGCTGCTGGCGTTTGTGGCAAGCCTTTTGACGTTGCGTTTGCTCAGGACGAGCTCACCGGCGCTCTGGTTGGTCTTTCTCGTACCGAGCTTGCAGCTGGCAAGCGTTCTAACCGCGCTGACCAGCTGATTGTTGACGGCCTGTTTACCTGCATCACCAACGTCAACTTTGACAAGGGTGCGGTTGACGCAATTACTGCTCAGGTCCGTGACGAGAAGAACCGTCTAGCTGCAGAGGCTGGCGTAGAGCCTGTTGAGGATCTTCCTCTTGGCGGCGTTTGGTCCGACAACGAGGACATTAGGTCCCTCAAGTCCCTCATTCTCTTTGGTATCCGCGGTATGGCTGCTTACGCTTACCACGCTCGCGTTCTTGGCAAGACTGATGACGCAGTTGACGCTTTCTTTGTAAAGGCTCTTGCTGCTCTTGCTACCGAGTCTTCCGTTGACGTTTTGCTGCCTCTTACCCTTGAGGTAGGCGAGGTCAACCTCAAGTGCATGGCTCTTCTCGACAGCGCAAATACCGGCGCTTATGGCACCCCAGTTCCAACTGAGGTTCCTCTGACTATTGAGCCTGGTCCATTCATCGTTGTCTCTGGTCACGACCTTCTTGACCTCAAGATGATCCTTGAGCAGACCGAGGGTACCGGCGTTAACGTTTACACCCACGGCGAGATGCTCCCAGCTCACGGTTATCCAGAGCTCAAGAAGTATCCACAGCTCAAGGGCAACTTTGGTACCGCATGGCAGAACCAGCAGAAGGAATTTAAGGACATTCCAGCTCCTGTTGTCTTTACTACTAACTGCCTCATGCCTCCTCGTCCTAGCTACAAGGACCGCGTCTACACCACCGAGCTTGTTGCTTTCCCAGAGCTTGTTCACATTGATGAGGACGCTAACGGCAAGAAGGATTTCAGCGCTGTAATCAAGCAGGCTCAGGAGCTTGGCGGATATGCTGAGGCTCAGGAGCTCACCGGTATCAACGGTGGCCACAAGGTAACCACCGGCTTTAGCCACGGTGCAGTTCTTGGCATTGCCGATAAGATCATCGATGCTGTTAAGCAGGGCGCTATCAAGCACTTCTTTGTTGTTGGTGGCTGCGACGGCGCTCGTCCTGGTCGTAACTACTACACCGAGTTTGTTGAGCAGACTCCTGCAGATTCCGTTGTCCTTACCGTTGCTTGCGGTAAGTTCCGCTTCAATGACCTTGATCTGGGTACCATTGGTGGCATTCCTCGCATTCTTGATGTTGGTCAGTGCAACGACGCTTACGGCGCTGTTCAGATTGCAACCGCTCTTGCAAATGCATTCGACTGCGGCGTTAACGACCTGCCACTGAGCTTTGTCCTGTCTTGGTACGAGCAGAAGGCAGTTTGCGTCCTTCTAACCCTGCTGCACCTTGGCATCAAGAACATCAAGCTTGGACCAACCCTTCCTGCATTTGTCAGCCCTAACGTCCTTAACATTCTTGTTGAGAACTACGGTATTGGCCCAATCGGCGATGCTTCAGAGGACCTTGCTCAGATGCTTGCCTAATTGGCGAGAAACCCCTCTAGTCCTTTCCTTAAAACGCCTCCTAGCTCTACGCTGGGAGGCGTTTTTTTGTTGTGAAAAATATTGGAAAGACAAATTAGTATGGCTATTTCTGGAGGGTAATAGCACAATATTTTTTATGTTGATTGGGGGAGTATGAATAACTCAAATATTGATTACGACATCTCTGATGAGCAATCTATTATTGAATATGCTTCTAAGCTTGTTGGACACTCTCTTCGTGAAGTTACCGATGTTAAAGCCCTTGCTGACCATAAAAAACGTCGCGGTGCCTTTGGAAATGCAGTTGAAGAACTTTATTTTAAGTATCCAATCAACAGTGATTCAAATCCTGATTTTGCCGAAGTGGGACTTGAATTAAAAACAACCCCCATGAAAGAGAATAAAAAAGGTGATTTAGTAGCTAAAGAACGCCTTGTCATCACTATGATTGACTACAACAAAGTAGTTAATGAGTCATTTGAAGATAGTCATTTTCTAGAGAAGTCTTCAAATATTTTATTGATGGCTTATAAGTATGAAAAAGGTGCCAATCCTATTGATTACAAGGTAATTTTGGCAAACAAATGGAATATTCCAATTGAGGATTATGCTCAAATCAAACAAGACTGGGAAACGGTTGTT
>CAKAPZ010000118.1 GCA_916720015.1 uncultured Atopobium sp.
TACTAAATACCTGGGCAAACTTGTTCAAAAGACGCAAACGATTTCGGCGAACGGTATCATTTTCATCCATGACAAGTACTTTGTCGAAGAAAATATCAATTGGCTCACGCAGCTGAGACAGTGCAGAAACAGCAGCAGCATAGTCTGCACCAGCAAGAGCAGCAGCCACTTGCTTCTGGCCCTCTTCGCAAGCAGCAAGCAATGACATCTCTGGCTCAGTGAGAAGCTCTGTATCAACTTCTACGCCAAGAGAAGCATCACTGAGGTGAGCTGCGCGTGCATAAGCAGTAGCAAGATCCTCAAAGAGCTCAGGCTCGTTCTGACGCGCCTCATCAAGTGCGCGAGCACGCTGAAGGAACTCATCAGGATTGATAACGCCAATTGCACTGACAGCCTCAATAGCATCTGCAGAGATCTTCTCGTCCTTAGCAATAGATGCAAGGCGGCCAATAAAGTACTGCTCAACCTGAGACTGAACAGACTCGTCAACAGCAAGACCCTGCTGGCGGTAGAGCTCCAGAGAGCTTGCAATGAGCTTCTTGAGGTCAAGGTTGGAGGTAGAACGGACCAGCGCAATGGCGCCAATTGCTGCACGACGAACAGCGTAAGGATCGGAAGAGCCGGTTGGTGGCTCGTTGATAGCAAAGATGCCGCAGATGGTATCAAGCTTGTCAGCAATAGCTACAAAGCGACCAATCTGGCCACTTGGGAGCTCGTCGCCGGCAAAGCGAGGACGATAGTGCTCACGGATTGCTGCAGCTACATCGCTCTTCTCGCCAGCTGCCTCTGCGTAGTAGCCACCCATAACGCCCTGCTGGCTGGTGAACTCGACAACTGCCTGGCTGACAAGGTCTGCCTTAGCGAGATGAGCAGCTCGAGCAGCAAGCTCTGCCTCTTCCTTGTTGGATGTCTCGTCGAACGCGATCTCTGCAGCAAGAGTCTCCATACGCTGGGTCTTCTGTAGAACGGTTCCGAGCTTCTCCTGGAAGACAACGGTCTCAAGGCGCTGAGCAAACTCGTCAAGCGTGTGCTTCAAGTCCTCCTCAAAGAAGAACTTAGCGTCGTCGAGGCGAGCACGAACAACGCGCTCGTTGCCGTCAATGACGCGCTCGGCGCAAGATGGGTCTGCGTTTGATACCACAATAAACTCGCGAGTCAGCTTAACCTCAGCGTCATAGATTGGGAAATAACGCTGGTTGGAAAGCATGGACTCAGTAATAATCTCTGAAGGAACGTTAAGGAATTCCTCGTCAAAGGTACCCACAAGAACCTGAGGCCACTCAGTTAAGTTAATGACCTCCTCAAAGACCTTCTCTGGCATATCAACGTGAGAGCCCGGACGAGCAGCCTCTACCTCTTTGATACCGGCGAGAATAACGTCTTTTCTCTGCTCCTGAAGCAAAACGCCAGCGTCTTTAAGAACTTGCTCATAGTCAGCTGGACTTGCTACCTCATGGTAACCAGCTCCAAGAACACGATGGCCCTGGGTGGTGTTTGAGCTAGTTACATCAGCGTACGTAACAGGAACAATCTCAGAACCAAAAAGGGCGCACAGCCAGCGAACAGGACGAACGTAGCGCTCGTGGAAAGAACCCCAGCGCTGGCTACGAGGCCAATCAAGTGCAGAAATCCAAGAAGTTGCCAGCTCAGAGAGGATCTTTGTAGCAGGAACTGAAGGAATGTTAAGCTCCGCAAAGACGTACTCGTGACCATCAGTATCTACACGGCGGGTCAGCGCATCAGCACTTACACCGCACTTACGAGCAAATCCTTCAGCAGCCTTGGTTGGCCTACCCTCTGCATCAAAAGCGATTTCTGCCTTAGGACCACGCTTGACCTCAGAAATCTCTTCTGTAGCCTCAGCAACGTCCTTGACGAAGGCGGTTAAACGACGAGGTGTCGAGAGGATCTTAACCTCTCCAAATGACAAACCAGAGTCTTTAAGTCCGGAAACGACAAGCTTATTGAACTGAGCAATAGCTTTCTGCAATGGAGCAGAAGGCATCTCTTCAGAACCAATCTCAAAAAGGAAGTCTCTTACCTCAGCCATTTAAGCCACCTCCTCCTGAGTAGTTGCTGCAGGTGCTTTCTTAGAAGCAACCTCCTCCAAATACGATTCGCAGCATGCCTTAGCAACAGTGCGAACGCGAAGAATATAGTTAGCTCTCTCAACAGCAGAAAGAGCACCACGAGAGTCAAGTAGGTTGAATGCATGGCTGCACTTCATAACGCAGTCATACGCAGGTAGTGGAAGCCTGCGCTCAAGGCAGCTGTGGCACTCTGCCTCATACTCATCGAACTTCTCGCGCATAAGCTCAATGTTGGCTACCTCAAAGTTATAAGTTGAGAACTCACGCTCGTTCTCCAAAAATACCTGGCCGTACGTCATTGGCGTACCATCTGGCAGATAACTCCATACCAGGTCATAGACGGAATCTACACCCTGAGCATACATAGCAATACGCTCAAGACCATAGGTAATCTCAACAGGAACTGGGTCTACCTCAATACCGCCTACCTGCTGGAAGTACGTGAACTGAGTAACCTCCATGCCGTTGAGCCAGACCTCCCAGCCAAGACCCCAAGCACCAAGCGTTGGGCTCTCCCAGTCGTCCTCAACAAAGCGAACGTCGTGGTCTTTTGGATCAAGGCCAATAGCGGCAAGTGAACCAAGATAGAGGTCTTGAGAGTCTGCAGGAGATGGCTTGAGCAAGACCTGGAACTGATAGTAATGCTGCAAGCGGTTGGGGTTCTCACCATACCGTCCATCAGCAGGACGACGACAAGGCTGTGGATAGCAGGTACGCCAGGCATCGGGGCCAAGTGAGCGCAGGATAGTTGCGGTGTGGAAGGTACCGGCACCTACCTCAGAGTCATATGGCTGCATGACCGTGCAACCTTTTTCTGCCCAATAGTGTTCAAGGGTCAAAATCATATCTTGAAACGTAAGTGGTGTTGCGCCCATGATGTTCTTTCTCTCAAATGTCCGACGTAAGTACTATAGCCCGCGAGCATGGTCAAAGGGCCAGAAAATAAACATTGCCTTAGAGGTCACGGTAGAAACCGCAACAGCTCCAAAATATCTGGAATCCAGCGAGTTTGTTCTGTTATCCCCCATAACAAAAATATGACCTGCAGGAACAGTATACGGATAATTCTGAATTACGGCACCCGTGCGATCCGCAAGAGAATAGGTTGGTTTGCCTTCAGTGTAAGGCTCGTCCATAAGCTGACCGTCAACATACACAGCACCGTCGCGCAAATCTACCGTTTGACCTGCTGTAGCAATGACGCGCTTAACTAAAAGCGTATCAGGATTTTGAGGACTGGTGAAGGTAACCACATCACCTGCTTGCGGAGTACCGCCAAATCGATAGGTAAGCTTCTCTCCTACCAAACGATCACCCAGCTGGATGGTATTGAGCATGGACCCTGTTGGAACTTCATAGACTTCAGCGACAAACGTTCTAATAAAAAACGCCAATGCAACAGCAACTGCAACAATTACCAGGTATTCAAAAATTTCAAGAACTTTGGAATGTCCACTACTCATCGTCATCACCAGATTGCTGATCAAGTTCTGCTAGATACGCTCTGTCCTTCTCAGTGAGCTGAGCGCTCTCTAAGAGGTCTGGACGCCACGCACGAGTGCGAGCAAGTGCAGATTGTCGTCTCCAGACCGCTACCGCTCCGTGGTCTCCTGAAAGAAGCACAGACGGAACTTCTCGCCCCTCAAAATTTGCTGGACGCGTGTACTGAGCATACTCAAGAAGGCCGTCGTCAGAGAATGACTCATCCTGTGAGCTCATCTCATCGCCAAGCGCACCAGGAAGCAAGCGCACAACCGA
>CAKAPZ010000119.1 GCA_916720015.1 uncultured Atopobium sp.
TGGGAGGTGTATGATGACTCGTCAGGAAAATAATCCAGAAGCTAAGCAACCTGGAAGAAACAGGCTTGGAAAACTCTATCCGTCTCTCGTCAATACAGACGTTCTGCCTGATGAGTCTCTAGACGCTGCACAAAATGATCAACATGTTGGTTCTATTGATCAGACTGGTTGGCATACAAAGCTCAATATTGAAGGGCTTTCTCTTACGCTTACAGAGTCCACCACCCCTCTTGAAGTACTCAAACATTTTGTAACTACAGCATTTTTGCGTGAAAAAGATTCTCACCGAAAAGGTGGATCTGTTGCCATCCCGCCAAGTGATTTTGAACTGCATCTAGCCCAGCGACTAAAAGATGCCGGTGTTCTCGATGTGCAAGACATTACTATCCCCTGCCGCGTGGTACGCCTGCGTACCAATGGCCTCTTTTATCTGCGCGCTAATCAAAAAGTACTCTCTTATGAGCAGAAGATTCAGCTCCTTACTATTGAAAGCGCGCTGAACACTGCCCTCTTTGCAGAGCGATACTTTCTTGATGCAAATATGGCATCTGAACTCGACTTACTTGCTTTTGAGCAAAAGATTGTTTCTACCATGATGAAGCAATCACGTCCTCGCTGCGCCACCACTCAAAGCACCCAAGAAGATGGCGAGTGGGTTGTCCGCAAAGCCATCTCTCTACACATTGAAAGCCTGCGTCTATCTCAGCGTCTTGTCACTGAGTTTAGGACCAACGTACACAAGGGAATTGCCGCCTTTAGGGTACACCTGGCCCTTCCAGAGCAGTTTCCAAGAAGCTTTCTTGGAGCAGATGGAAGTATCAAAGAAGCAACCTTTGATGACTTAAGTCGTGCGGCAACCGCTTACAACTTACACCTTGGTATGCTCATCACCGCAAGTGCTTTTAGAAGCTCGAAGAGGATTAACGAGGTATGGCTCTCTGGCATATGCAATACAAACAAGCTGCATGCCTGTCTTTTCTCGTTCCACATTACTCGCAAGCAATTTGAAGATACAAACATTACAGAAGAGACTAATCCGCTTTCTGTCTATCATCACTGGGACGCGCAAATTGACGAGGCGGATGGCATTCTTCATGCAGTTCATCCACTCTTTACCTTAGATGATGAGATTTTCTGTCCACCAAGCAGGTACGATTTTGTTGAATCGTCTCAAAAACGTCTTGATAGCGTCGCAGCTCACGCACTAGGCACCGATGAGGTGTCGGGGCTTTCTATTGATGAAGGTCAGGCGCGAGAAGAAATTATTACCAAAATTTTGCGCAACCTCTCTTCTTCTACAGAAGAAAACGTCCGCACTATCTTGTCGTATACCGCAAACTCTACCGATCCTACGGTGCGAGCAGCGGGAGAACGCGTGGTTTCTCGCTTTATTAAGGGTACGCTTGCAGAAGATGACTTTGAGGCTATTTCAGAGGAGTTTGTTGACGGAGGCGTTCTTTCCTTGGCGGTCACCAAGGCCCAGCGTCTTATTAGCGAGAAAAACTATCAAGACGCAGAACTGCTCCTACGTGAAGCGCTGGACTCCGTTGATGGCAATAACACCTACACAGATACAACCACCACTCAGTGGCGCGTATTTATGAACTACGTCGATCGAGTGCTCTACAACAGAATTCTCTCTAATCCCGAGAAAAACACTCGTCTAGCTCCTATGTCTTACTTTGAAGCACATCTTCTGATATCTATTGCTCAGACGCTCCAGGGGCAAACTCAAAGTGCTCTTCAGCACGCGAGAAGGGCTGTTGAGATTGCTCCTCTTAGCATGAGTGCAAGGCTACACCTCTCCCACTGTCTTGAAGAGTCGCTGGACATTACTGCAGCGGCAGAAGAACTCAAGAAGCTCCTGCTGCTTGCCCATGACCCAGAGAGTATTGGGTTTGGCTACTATCGCATGGCATTCTTCCAGTGGCGTTTGAGACATCTTAAAGCTGCTCAAGCTTGCTATCAGTTTGCTCTTAAGTTCTTACCAGGAGCTACATTTATTATTGGCACCGAGACAGCAATTCTCGCGCAAAGTGAGCCTGAGTTTAGCTGCGAAGATATGAACGATGATGAGATTTACGCCACGCTCATAGAAAATCAAATTCCTGTTGCTCCAACAGATGAGGTCTCTACTATTTTCTTGGATGGTACGCGAGCCTCGCTTGATGCAGAGCTGTTTAGTGTTGCTAAGAACTTCATGATGAACCTAGGAATTATGACGAAAGATGACGTCTACTTTGACATGCTCAACTCCATTGAAGGAGAGCCTGATAGATAAGATAACCCAACTAAAATTCACAAAGCATTGGCATAAAAAAGGAGTTCCGATTTTGTACCGACCCCCAAAAGTTAGACCAAAATCTAACGATTAGGAGGTCGGTATTTTTATGGCAAAACATAGTTTCGAATTCAAGAAGAAAGTCGTTTTAGAGTATTTAGATGGCAAAGGTGGAGTGAAATATCTTTCTAAAAGATATGGACTTGGTTCTGATTCACAGCTACGCACATGGATTAATGCATACAATGCGTTCGGTGATGAAGGATTAATGCGTTCTCGTAAACAAACAAAATACTCTTTCGAAAAGAAGATTTCTGTTGTAGAACTATATCTATCAAGTGAAATTTCATATCAAGACTTGGCAATTCAAGAAGGTATAAACAATCCGAGTATGATTGCTAACTGGGTTAATCGCTTTCGTGCTGCCGGTCCTGACGCCTTGAAAACTCGCAGGAAAGGTCGAAAGAAAACATTGGATAAACCTAAGATAGATAGTGAAGTTCAGAAAGCAGAAGAAAGAATAGTTGATACCAGTGCAGAGCATATTAGAGAATTAGAAGATGAACTGCTTAAGCTAAGAATTGAAAATGCCTTTTTAAAAGAACTGAGGAGGCTGCGTTTAGAGGACGAGGCAAAAATGAGAGAAAGGCGCTCGTCATCAATAGCCTCCGAGGAGAATTCAAACTAAAAGACCTTCTCTCTTATATAAGTATGCCTAAAGCAACATATATGTACTGGCAGAAAAGATTCGATAGAGAAAACCCTGACAAAGAAGTTGAAGAGAAGATTCTTCAAATCAGAGAGACTCACAAGGATTATGGCTATCGTCGAGTAGCTGGAGAATTACAAAATCAAGGCTACTGTGTAAACAAAAAGAAAGTACAACGTATAATGCAGAAGCTTGGTCTACAGGTTACTTCTTTCATTCGAAAAAGCCGTAAATACAGTTCGTACAAAGGTAAAGTTGGAACGGTTGCTCCTAATCGCATAAGGAGACGATTTAATACATATATACCACACCAGAAGATTACAACAGATACTACAGAGTTTAAGTATTATGAGATTACTGCTAAAGGTCACATGACAATGCATAAGCTTTATCTAGATCCATTCATGGATATGTGTAATGGTGAAATTATTAGCTATGGAATTGACAGACACCCTTCAGCAAAAAATGTTATGGATGCATTGCAGCAGGCTATTGAAATAACATCCGATTGCAAATACAGAAGAACTTTCCATTCGGATCAAGGCTGGGCTTATCAAATGAAAGCATACTCTCATCGTCTTAAGGAAGAAAGAATCTTCCAAAGTATGTCTCGTAAGGGAAACTGTCATGATAACTCCGTTATGGAGAACTTCTTTGGATTGCTTAAACAAGAGATCTACTATGGCGTTATTTACTATAGCTACGATGAGCTAAAGTCAGAAATCGAACGATACATAAAGTATTACAACGAACAAAGAATTAAAGAAAAACTAGGATGGCTAAGTCCAGTGCAATACAGGCTTAGACTCTTGGCTGCATAAAAATAGCGTAGCAGCCATATAAACTGCTACGCTA
>CAKAPZ010000120.1 GCA_916720015.1 uncultured Atopobium sp.
CTTTCGCTCGACGTTATGCCTGGCGACATCTACGGTTTTATCGGCCACAACGGCGCAGGTAAGACCACGCTTATCAAGTCCATCGTTGGTGCCCAGCCATTTGAGGGCGGCGTCATCTTCGTGGACTCCAAGAACGTGCTGGTCGACCCTGTTGGCACTAAGCAGGTCATTGCTTACGTTCCTGATAACCCAGACATTTACGAGTTCATGAGCGGCATCAAGTACCTCAATTACGTCTGCGACATCTTTGGCGTTCCTGCGGAGAATCGCGTCGAGCGCATTACAACGCTGGCCAACCGCCTGGGCATCACCGATTCCCTGGCAAACGCTATTGGCAGCTACTCGCACGGTATGAAGCAGAAGCTGGTTCTGATTTCCGCCCTGCTCCACGAGCCAAAGCTCATCATCTTGGACGAGCCATTTGTTGGCCTGGACCCAGCAGCAAGCTTCGAGCTCAAGAAGATGCTGCACGAGCTTGCCGACCGCGGATCTGCCGTGTTCTTCTCGTCACACGTTCTTGAGGTTGTCGAGAAACTCTGCAATAAAATTGCAATTATTCGTCAAGGTAAGCTTCTTGCCGCAGGTAAAACGGACGAGATTCGCGGCAATGCTTCACTTGAGGAAGTCTTTCTTGGTCTTGAGGCGGGCGCACCTGGCGTTTCTGCCGAGATTGCTCAGGATATGGCCACCACAAAGGACGGCGCAGCTGTTCAGCCAGTCATTCCTGGCGCACCTGTAGTCGCTGCACCTGCAGCACCTGCCGCACCATCAGCACCTGCAGCTCCAGCTGCTCCAGCAGCTCCAGCAGCGCCCGCCGCACCTGCAGCACCCGCAGCACCAGCCGCACCTGCTGCACCCGCTGCCCCTGCGGCACCTGCCGCACCTGCAGCTCCAGCGGCACCTGCCGCACCAGCTGCACCAGCCGTGCCTGGCGCACCAGTGCCTCCAGGCGCTCCAGTTCCTCCTTCCTTCCCTAAGGAGAACTAGTCATGGCAAACAACGTTCCACAGGCTCCTCAGCGCCCCGATGTGCCTGAGCAGAACCTGCAACTCTCAGGAGATGTGTTTATTCCAGCTCAAGTAAGCGCTGGTCAAGTTCCTGTTCTCAATCGCTCTGAGCTCAAACTGCCCTCCAATCTCAAAGTGTTCTGGATGCTGCTTAAGGTTCAGATCACCATGATTTGGACTACGCAGGTTATAGGTGCTCGAAAGAATTTTGAGAAAAAGGTTGGCGCAAATGCCCTGCCTATTGTCGGTGGTATTTTTGTAGTTGTTGGCGCACTCTTCATGATGGTTTACATTTACGGCATTGCGACAACTCTAGCCATTGCCGGCTTTACAAGGCTGCTTCCTCTGGCAGGAATTCTTGTTGGCGCTCTACCTGGTGTTATTTTGACGTTTGTAAAGGCCAATGGCGTGCTTTTTGCGTACAAGGATTACGACTTTATCATGTCGCTTCCAATCAAAAAGAGCACCATTATTTATTCTCGCATCGCCGCTTTGTATGCTGCGGAGGGCATTTGGTCCATCACCATTATGCTGCCAGTCTTTTTAGCCTACTTTAGCTTTGAGGCAGTCACACTTCCGCGTTTGATTGGCGCCTTGTTCGCGCTTCTTCTTGGGCCTAACCTTGCGGTTTCTGCTGCAATTCTCTTGGCTTTTGTGGTTGCTGCCCTTGCTGCAAAGCTGCACTTTAAGAACTTGGGAATGGTCATAGGTGGCGTTTTTGGCCTTTTCTTTATGGTCGCGTATCTGTTCTTTATCTTTACGGTATCTTTCAATGCAGACAAGTTTGTCCCAGGTGTGGTGGATAACTTCCGGAACACCGTCTTTAGCGTTGCAAGTTCAGTTGGCGTAGTTTATCTTCCATCACTGTGGATTGCGGATTTCTTTAATTCTGGCTCCCTTGTCAGTTTCTTGCTGTTTGTCCTGGTTTCTGTTGGAGCTCCTGCAGCAATTGTGGCAATCATTTCTCGCTTCAACGACCGCATTAATGCACTGGTAAGCGAGGATAAGGTCCAGAAGAAGTTCACCACCAAACAGATTTCCACTAAGTCCGCGACGCCATTTGTTGCTCTGATCAGAAAAGAGATTCAGACCATCACGGGTTATCCAGCAGTCTTTATAAACATGCTTTTTGGCTGCTTGCTGATGGTTATTCTCGCCTTTATTTCTCTGTTCTTTAGCACGTCGTCTATCGTGGCCTATTTTGTTCCTGCGTCCGAGGTCCCACGTTATTTGCCTCTGGCAAGAACCATCTTTGGCATGGTAACCACCTGGTTTGGCACCTCAATGTTCTGCGCAGCTAACTCCGCTGCTATTTCATACTCGCTGGAAGGCCGCTCTAATTGGTTGATGGCAACCATGCCTGTATCCCCAAAGCAGATTTTTGGCGCAAAGATTGCTGTTAACATGCTCTATGTGGCATTCTTTAGCGTGTTGACTCAGATTTTCTTCCTGATTCCTGGCCACATCACCATTGAAACGGCCCTGAGAAACGTCATTCTGCCACTCTGCATTGTGTTCCTGGTGTCTAACGTTGGTCTGGCCATTGATATTCGCCGACCAAACTTTGACTGGACTTCCGTTGTCGATATCACCAAGAGAAGCCTTTCGGTCACGGTGTCTTCTCTTGCGGGCACTCTGGGCTCTATGTTTGTCATTGGCGGAACGTTCATGATGATGATTGTGCCGGTTATTGAATCGTTTAGCTCGTCAACAGGCGTGATTAACGAGACGCTTCCAAACATTATCTTTGTCACGCTGTCACTGGTGAACGCAATTATCGGCCTCCTTATCTTTAACAACACCGTTCACCGAGGAGTCAGAATTTAACTTTTGTGATGCACAAGGGTAGTGCTGTGAAATTCTATGGCATTTACCTGCGATAACAGTAAAAATTCTCCTGGCGAGAAGAAACTTCGAGGCACCCACCACATGTCGTTTAGCGAATGGTGGGTGTCTCTTTTTGTGCTTTGCGGTACGGTAGGGGGGCTAGAGGTTTTCTTGTTCGGTAAGTAGCAGGAAGGGCCGAAGCATATCGCGCTAGACTCGGGTGCGACCTATCGGCTGACCTTCTCGGCTGCTTGCCGCAGTCAGAGGAGGCATCATGGCCGAAAAGAATGTATCTAAGGTAAAGAATGTGGTCCTGGTGGGCCAAGGTGGCGTGGGCAAAACCATGCTTGCCGAGGCAATGCTGCATCTGACGGGTGCAACCACTCGTTTAGGTGGCCACGCAGGCACAAAGCCCACGCTTGATTATGATTCACAAGAGTCAGAGCGCGGTTTCTCTATCTCTACCACTATTGCACCAATTATCTGGGAAAATACACGCATTAACGTACTTGACGCACCGTGCTATCCTGACTTTGTAGGCGACGCCTATGCGGCAATGAGCGCTGTTGAGACGGCGCTGTTTGTCGTTGATGCAGCTAGTGGACCTGGCACTATTACCACCAGACTTTGGTTTGCTGCTGAGGATCTTTCACTGTCCCGTGCGCTGTTCATCAACCGCTTGGACCGTCCTGATGCAGACTATGAGACCGCAATGGCCATGCTCCAGGACCGATTTGGCTCCTCGCTTGGAGCGGTAACCATCCCAATGGGTTCCGGAGAGGCATTCTCTGGCATCATCGACGTTGTCCATCAGAAGGCTCGTAAGCTGGTAGATGGAAAGCCTGAGGTCACCGATATTCCTGCCGAGTTCCAAGCAGAAGCGCAGGCTGCACGTGCCTCTCTGACCGAGCTGGTTGTTGAAGCCGACGATGAGCTGATGATGCGCTACCTTGAAGGCGGAGAGATTACGCAGGAAGAGCTTGA
>CAKAPZ010000121.1 GCA_916720015.1 uncultured Atopobium sp.
TTTTTCTCGCGGGGTTCTTAATAATCTTTACCGCACGTTTTCCAACATACGAGAGAATCTTTCCTGCCTTATGCTCTGCGGCAACCATATCTGAACAGTGAGGATTGTCTCGGAACAGGTGAATTGCATCAAACTCGCAGCGTGTAGTACAGAGACCACAACCAATACACTTATTTGCATCAACAATTGAAGCGCCGCACTTCAAGCAGCGTGCGGTCTCGATTCTGATTTGCTCTGGCGTAAAAGTATGGCTAGGATCTGTCCAGTTATGCCTGATGTTTTTAACTGAATCGCATGCGGAACGCTGACGACCTGCGTGATCGTATCCACAAGACTCAACTGCTGCGTCAGATTTATCAAGCTCAACATAATGGCGCTGGTTACGGCCAATAGTCAAAGAAGAGCCTTTCTGCACAAAACGATGTAATGAAACAGCAGCTTCATGACCTGCGGCAATAGCATCGATAACAAAGCGAGGACCCGTGTACACGTCTCCACCCACAAAGACATCGGGCTGAGCAGTCTGATACGTCTGGGAATCAGCGCACGCAAGATTGCCGCGCGTAAGCTCAACCGCCTCTCTCTCCAAAAGACTTCCCCACTCAACGGTTTGTCCAATAGACAAGACCACTGCATCTGCCTCAAGATACATTGTTTGCTCGTCATCAAAACAAGGCGAGAAACGCTTATCATTGTCAAAAACCCGCATACAGCATTTAAACATCACGCCGCAAACGTGTCCTTGCTCATCCGTGGCAATAAAAGCAGGTCCCCAACCATTCTTGATTGACACACCATCTTCCTGCGCTTCTGTGATTTCTTCTGGTAGTGCAGGCATCTCATCTGGCTGCTCTAGGCACACCATAGTAACTGACTCTGATCCGCAACGAGCAGAGACTCGAGCCGCATCAATGGCAACATTACCGCCGCCAATGACCACTGTCTTTCCAGGTACTTCATGCAGAGGATGTTCGGTTACAAAATGCAAGAAATCAACAGCAGAAATAACCCCATCGGCGTCTTCTCCAGCAATATTGGCCTTTCTACCGCCCTGGCAACCAATGGCAACATAAAAACCAATAAAGCCTTGAGCACGCAGTTCATCAAGGGTTATGTCTTTTCCTACCTCAACACCACAGCGAATCTCAACGCCCATTTCTTTAAGAACGTCAATCTCTGCGGCAACAACGTTTTTCTCGAGCTTGTAAGAAGGGATGCCATATACCATCATTCCGCCAGGAAGAAGGTTCTTCTCAAAAACAACGGGGTTGTAACCGCGTTCTGCCAGGTAATATGCACAGGACAGGCCGGCTGGACCTGCACCAATAATGGCAATTTTCTGGTTGAATCGGCCTCTATTTGACGGGATAACTGGCTCTGGAATAAAGCGATGTTCTGCCTCAAGATCTTTTTGAGCAATAAATTTCTTAACGTCATCAATGGCTACTGCCTGGTCAATAGTTCCTCGCGTACACGCTGCCTCGCAACGTTTATTGCAAACGCGACCACAAACAGCAGGGAATGGATTTTCTTTTTTGATGAGCTCAAGCGCATCTCGATAGCGACCTTCAGCAGCCATACGCAGATAACCCTGAACAGAAATATGCGCTGGACAGGCAACCTTACAAGGAGCGGTACCGGTATCGTGGCACTCAATACGGTTGTTATTTTTATAATTCCAATCCCAGTCAGGCTCTCCCCAGAACTTATCATCTGGAAGATCCTGAGTTGGGTAGGAAATTTTGCCCTTCCTAGTAGGAAGTTTCTGACCTAATTGAGGGGCTCCAGCTGGACAAACCTCTACGCACCCACCACAAGCAACACATTTTTCTTCATCAACGTGAGCCACAAAAGCGGAACGAGACAAATTAGGCGCATTAAACAGCTGAGAAGTTCTGAGTGCATAGCAAACATTTACGTTGCAGTTGCAAATAGCAAAGATCTTATCTTCACCGTCAATGTTGGTAATCTGATGAACAAAACCGTTTTTCTCGGCCTTTGTACAGATATCGATAACCTCATCGTAGGTGATGTAGTGGCCTTTTCCTGTTTCTACGCAGTAATCAGCCATATCTCCAATGGCAAGACACCAATCTTCTGGATCGTCAGCACAGCCGTCGCCACGAACTCGCTCAGCAAGACGACAAGAACAGGGAGTTGCAGCATATCTATCGTATTTCTTGAGCCAATGCGAAATATGCTCAACGGTAACTGTGTGATTTACCTGCTCAATGGATCGTTCAACAGGAATGACATGCATTCCAACGCCCGCGCCGCCTTCAGGAACTAACTTGGTGACATTTTTGAGCGGTAGATAGGTCATACGCTCAAACAAAGAACCCATCTCGGGATGTTCTTCGAGTTGACGCTCGTTCATCACGGTAAACTCTGCGGAGCCAGGAACAAACATAGGAAGAACATACTGCTTTTGCTTGCTCTTGTTTTCCCAGTTGTACTCAATCATGCCCTTTACAGACAGGGTGTCTAGGATAGGCTGAAGCTCCCCCGCAGTTTTTCCAGTACGCTTGCAAAGCTCCTCTAAGGTAACTGGCTGGCGAACCTTCATGTATTTGGTTACCGCAGCTTCTTCCTCAGTCATAATTGCTGCTATGCCCCAATATTCTGGGTCATCTTTTACAATTTTGTGACCAAGGCGACTCGTAATTTTTTGAACTTCATCTCTTACAAGAGGCTTAAATTGCTCAGAAGAAGCTGGTCCAGGCTCATTTGGATCTACAGTTTTGTAATGAACTACCTCGTCATTTTCAGTAATGTGATTTTGAGCGAGTATGCGAATAGGACCGCCAGCAGGGTTAGTAGTTGGCAATACATTTCTGCGTGCAATTTCTTCATCAGTAAGACTACCGCGCATGGCATTTTCACCTTTTGGAGTCTTACGTACTGGTACTTCCTCTGCCATGACCTCTCCTATCAGGCATAAGACATTCTTTAAGCGCTAGCCATTGGTTACTGACTGCTTTTCCACTCAGCAACTTTGCGAGAAAGCCATTCAGTCCAAGCGTCTAATCCTTCCCCAGTTTTGGCAGAGAAAGGAATAACGGCAGCCTTTGGATTTCTAAGGGCCACATTTTTCTTGAGTTTTTCCAGATCAAAGTCAAAATACGGTGCTACGTCTATTTTGTTAACAAGCACCACATCACAGACCTGATACATCAAAGGGTATTTCAACGGCTTATCGTCGCCTTCGGGAACAGAAAGAATAGTGACGTTTACGCCGGCACCGGTGTCAAACTCTGCCGGACATACCAAGTTCCCAACGTTCTCTAAAAAGATAAGGTCCACATCACCTGCATTGAGACCTTCAAGACCCTGAGCGCACATATGCGCATCGAGGTGACACATGCCGCCAGTATGCAGCTGAATGGCTTTCACGCCCGTTTCTGAAATAGCAGCAGCATCAACATCTGAATCAATATCAGCTTCCATAACAGCAATGGAAACCTTATCTTTCAGGGCAGCAATGGTCTTTTTAAGGGTGGTAGTTTTGCCAGAACCTGGAGAAGACATAAGGTTTACCAGCAGAGTTCCCTTTTTCTTCATTTCTTCTCTTAGTTGATCGGCGCTTTTCTCGTTAGCTGCAAAAACACTCTGCTTAACTTCAATGATGCGATACTCACCCATAAGTTCTCTCCACAGTTCCGATACGTATGTTAATGACCTAAAAGGTGTGCTGCGTGTGCAAGGCCAACGCGGATCAGCGTTGTGACGTGCTCATCTGCAAGTGAATAGATAACTTTTCTGCCATCTCTTTTTGCATTGACAAGACCGCGGTCGCGCAAAAGACGCAACT
>CAKAPZ010000122.1 GCA_916720015.1 uncultured Atopobium sp.
ATTTAAGAAAATATAAAAAGATAATTAGAAATTTATACTTTGTTTCAAAGAAAAATTGCAATAACAAGTTGAACATTGACAGTTGAATAGTCTATCAGGCAGCACAGGAGTAAATCCGATTCAGTTCATCCTTGAAGAGCTTGTCCGGGGTGCGGTAGCCGAGCGACTTCCGTGGAAGGCCATTGCATCAGATCTTAATCTGAGCAAGCTGTTCGTCGGAGTAGCTGCCGATTCGTTTTCCCTTAGGGATGAATCTGCGGATCAGTCCGTTGTGGCGCTCCATCGAGCCCTTCTCGCATGAGGTGTAGGGATGGGCGAAGTAGATTAGTGTTTTGCTCAGACCCTCCAGGTCAGACAATGTCGCAAACTCGGAATCGTTATCTGTGGCGATCGTCTTCAAGACATCATTCCAGTGTTCCTTATACTGAGAGCGGACTGCCGACAACGCAGCCATGACACCGTTCGGGTCACGTCTAGGAACGCGAATCATCCTGTACTTTCGGGTCATTCGCTCAATCATGGTCAGAAGGACATTGATATTGATCCTTCAGCAGTTCAGCCTCGGCTTTATAATTCCACCAAGATAAACCGCCACCATGAAGCAGTATGATTACGTCGTTATGTTGTTTTCCAAATTCTACCGTTTTCATAGCTGCTCAATTCAATTTGCGACTTTAATCTAAGTGATATATAAACACAAAGCTATCTCATTATTTGCTTGTTATAGTTCTATAAATCTAGTATTTATACCTAATCTAAATATCCAAAAACTCATAAGGCTTTTCCGAAAGAGAAGATTCGCAGCACTCGGCAAGATACGCATCCTTCTCCTTTAGGCTCTCTATGTCCGGATATACGTTTAACACTCTGTCCCCCAGATTCCAAAAATCATGTGACCAAGATTGCGAGTTTTCCCATACGTGTGGATTTCCTTTCGCCCAATTCGGAAGCTCCTTGCGAATCTTGGTTGCCACCGCAAGCTGCCCTTTTGCAGTTTTATAAATCGTGTCAATCCTTATTCCACCGTTTACCGGACGTTCTACACGAGTAATCTCCATACCATAGAACATTACTTTTCTTCTTACCCCTTTTTCATAGAGGTTTAACTCAATCTTGTCATATCCTTCGCTTTTGTTCTGTTGAACACTTAGAAAGTCCTGAAGTGCCTGTATCACAGCGGCAGAAACACTTCCGGCGTACTTGGCAGCATCATCAAATAAGTGTAGATCTGCTTCTGCAACATAAATATTTTTTGTGGCCATAACCATACCTCCTAATTTTTGTAACTTGTATCTGAAGTTTAGTATCTATATAACTATGAACATAGTTATAATCATATAGAGGTATTTTGTCAATCTTGTTGCATAAATTGATTCGCAGTATTCCAGTTATAAACATTTCCCTTAATTGATTTTGCTCTATAAGGTTCCTTGGCAGCTATTTCTGCAAATTTATTCTCTATTAGTAGCTTTGCAGCTACTAATAGAGGATTTGCAGGTATTGCCCTCAATTCAATTTGCGACTTTAATCTAAGCCCGAGAAAGCACTACAACGCACTCTACGTGCTTGGTGTGAGGGAACATGTCCACAGGTGTCACACGCTCAATGGCAAACCCGCTGTCGAGAAGAACCTTGAGGTCCCTGGCCTGAGTTACAACGTTGCAGCTCACGTACACGATTTTCTTCTGGGCTAGCTGAGCTGTTGCCTTAAGGAAGGCAGGTGTTGAACCTGCGCGAGGCGGGTCAAGAATAATAACGTCAAAGTTCTGACCATCTTTTGCTAGAGCTTGCATGTAGCGAGTAGCATCGTCGCAGATAAACTTAGCTTCAAGTTTATTGTTTCGAGCGTTTCTGCGTGCCATCTGAATGTTGTTCTCAACCTGGTCAACGCCCGTGAGCAAGAGGTTGATGCCCTGAGCTTCAGCGGCGTGTGCCAAGCAAAGTCCAATGGTTCCCGTGCCGCAGTAAGCGTCAAGAACGCGCAGCTTGCTGGCTTGCGCGGCGCCAGCAAGCTCGGAGCTAGCAAGCGCACCGTCGATGGCCAGCTGGTAGAGAACCTCAGTTTGATGGGGGTTTGTCTGGTAGAAACTGGTTGGACCAATCTCAAACGTGCAGCCCAAAAGCTTGTCGCTCATGGATGTTGAGCCCCAAAGCAGACGGGTTTCTCGCCCTAAGATTGCGTTGGTGCGCTTCTGGTTGACGTTCAAGAAGATGCTGGTCAGCTCGGGATGCGCCTTGCGAAGTGCGGCAATAAACTCCTGCTCGTGAGGCAGGTGCTGACCGTTGACCACCAGTACCAGCATGACATCGTCAGTGGCATATCCGCAGCGAACTACGCCGTGGCGCAGCGCTCCCTTGCCGCGATCTTCCTGGTAAGCGTGGATGTTGAACTGGCCGGCAAGATACGCCACGTCGTTGAGGATGGCGCGCGCTCGACCGTCTTCTACCAGGCATTCCTTTGAAGCAATAATTTTGTGCGTTCCGCTTGCGTAAAAACCAGAGCGAACCGCGCGGCCCTTACCCGGCGCAAATGGCGTTGCTGCCTTGTGACGATACGCCAGAGGCTCGTCCATACCACGGATAGGCTCGATAGTTACGTTATTGATGCTTGCCAGCGGGGCGAGAAGTTCTTCTACCTGCGCCTGCTTACGCTTAAGTTGGATAGGATAGGGGACCGAAAGCCATTCACAGCCTCCGCAGCTACGCGCAATAGAGCATGTTGGTGTCTTGTATCCCATAGTTCCTCTCCAAATCTTGGGTTACTACTATACCGTTTACGGGCTTAAATGGCACGTTGAGGGGATTGTTGTATCTAATATGTTTCATTTTTTGTATCGTTTCCCGTTTGCCTAGAAAACCGTTAAGCTAACAGGCACAGTATTTTGGCGAGACAAAAGAGGTGGACTATGGCTCTCATCAGCAAAATTGGTATTATCGGCGCTAATCATGTTGGCGCACATGTTGCAAACGCCCTGCTTTATCAGGGACTTGCCACTGAGCTTTACATTAGCGATACAAATGAGGTCCTGTGCAAAGCTCAGGTAAATGACCTGCTGGACGCAATGCCATTTTATCCACACCCTGCTCGCGTTTATGAGCTTGATGATCGTTATGAGGAGCTTGCTGGCTGCGACATTATTGTTAACGCTGCTGGTCATGTAGCTGCTGCTGCAGGAAATCGCGATGGCGAGCTCTTCGTCACTACTGACGAGGCTAAGAAGTTTGCAAAGCGCATCGCAGACGCTGGCTTCGATGGCGTTTGGGTCAACATCGCAAACCCCTGCGACGTTGTTACCACTGAGCTTCAGTATCTGACCGGTGCCGATCCAAATAAGGTTATCGGCTCCGGTACCACGCTCGACTCCGCTCGACTCCGCCATGCGCTTTCCGGCGCTACCGGCTATCCAGCATCTTGCATCAACGCTTGGATGCTCGGCGAGCACGGCAACGGCATGTTTGCTTGCTGGTCGCACGTCTCTATTGGCTGCCTTACCCTCGACGAAGTTGCGGCTCAGACGGGCAAGACCTTTGACCTCCCAGAGCTTGAGCAGGCTGCTCGTATGGGCGGATACGTGACCTACAGCGGCAAGCAGTGCACCGAGTACTCCATTGCAAACGGCGCCGTCGAGGTCATCAAGGCTATTGTCCACGACACCAAGCTGATCACGCCAGTATCCACGCTGCTCAACGACGTGTATGGCGTTTCCGGCTTCTACTCTTCACTTCCTGCAGTTATCGG
>CAKAPZ010000123.1 GCA_916720015.1 uncultured Atopobium sp.
GTATTTTGTGCAGCGTCAGCCGAAGCGCCCTGTGAGGCCCCGTTGTCGAGCGGTTTTGCATGCTTTGGTTTAGTTGACACAAACTATCCTTCGATAAAGTCGTCGTCTGGAATGGTGGTGCGCTGAGCATCTGCTCCCAACGCGACGAGTTTCTCGACAAATCCCTCGTAACCGCGGTCAATGTGATGGATGGCAGAAACGATTGTTTCTCCCTCGGCCACAAGACCAGCCATAACAAGCGCGGCGCCACCACGAAGATCTGGTGACTTGACCTGCGCCCCCTCAAAGCCGGAGACGCCGCGAACAATAGCGTGGTGGCCCTCGATGGTGATGTCAGCTCCCATGCGGGAAAGCTCGGAGGCCAACATAAAGCGGTTCTCAAAGACGTTTTCTGTAATGATGCAGGTACCCTTAGCCAAAGCAAGCAACGTCATAGTCTGTGCCTGCATGTCTGTTGGGAAGCCCGGGAATGGCAGCGTCTGGATATCGATAGCCTTAAGATCTTGCTGGCGAGAAGCCCTTGCCCACCTATCTCCAGTCTCGATGGTAATGCCCATCTGCTCGTACTTCTTAAGTACCAGGCCAAGGTGATTTGGCTCAAAGCCGTGAACGGTAATAGGCTCACCGGTAAGTGCGCCAATAGCCAGGAAGGTGCCAGCCTCAATGCGGTCGCCAACAACTTCATGCTCAACAGGATGCAGCTCTGTGACGCCGTGAATCTCAATAACAGGAGATCCGGCGCCCTGAATGTTAGCGCCCATTTTGTTGAGCATGTTAGCAAGGTCAACAATTTCTGGCTCACGAGCTGCATTATCAATGACCGTTACGCCCTTAGCAAAGACTGATGCCATCATCAGGTTCTCTGTTGCTCCAACGGAAGCAAAGGCAAGAGAGACGGTTTCTCCCGTTATGCCGTGAGGAGCACTTGCGTGAATATTGCCGTGCTCAACCTTAAATTCAACACCCAAGGCCTCAAGACCCAGGATGTGCATGTCAATTTTGCGCGCACCAATATTACAACCGCCAGGCATTGCCACAACGGCCTTACCAAAACGCGAAATAAGGGGACCCAAAACAGCAGTTGAAGCACGCATCTGCGCAACAAGGCTGTAAGGAGTCTCCCAGCTTGTAATATCTGTGGTATCAATTTTGAGCTCGTGAAGACCAACGACTTCGATGCGAGCGCCTAGCGTCTTGAGCACCTTGCCCATGACGTGAACGTCTGCAATATTAGGAACGTTAGTGAGCGTAGTAACACCAGGAGCCATGATGGTTGCAGCCATCAATTTAAGGGCAGAGTTTTTTGCACCCTCTACAGTGACCTCTCCTGTGACAGAATGGCCACCTACTACTTTTATGACGTCCATAAACCTCCGAAAACGACAGTGAGAGAATTTTACTCCTCAACCACTTGCTTCAGAAGTAGATTACACCAGTCTATCTTTTTTTCGTAGTAGGCACGACGATTATCGTCTTCTGGAAGAGAAAGCATCTGGTCAATAACGTCATCTCTTGTCTCGCGCACAACATCTGCATCAATGTCATCAACGCGACGAGCATGATCTGCCAAGATAATGACTCCTGTTGGATCGATTTCTGCGTATCCACCAGAAATCACTATCTTGGTCATAGATTCTTCTTCATTCTCTGGATGAGGCATGTGCAGTCTTACAACACCATCGCCAAGCGCAATGATTTCTGGTGCGTGGCCTGGCCACACACCATACTCTCCATCTGCTGAAGCAAGAATCAGACTTTCAACGGTTCCTTCGTAAAGGAGCTTATCTGGTCTGACAAACTGACAAGTCAACTCAGCCATGAGAAATCCTAGTTCTGTGAGCTATCCGAAGCGGACATCTTTGCAGCGCGCTCGCGAACATCTTCGATGGTGCCTGCAAAACGGAATGCCTGCTCAGGAAGGTCATCGCACTTACCGTCAATAATCTCTGCAAACGAGCGGACAGTCTCCTCAACGGTGCAGTACGCACCAGGGTTACCGGTGAACTTCTCGGCAACGTGGAATGACTGAGAGAGGAACTGCTGAATCTTACGGGCGCGAGCAACGGTACGCTGCTGCTCCTCAGAAAGCTCGTCCATACCCAGAATTGCAATGATGTCCTGAAGGTCGGAGTACTCCTGCAGGGTCTCCTGAACTGCCATAGCAACGCGGTAGTGCTCTGAACCAACAATGGATGGATCAAGAGCAGAACTGGAGCTGGCCAGAGGATCAACTGCTGGGTAAATACCAAGCTCGGTAATAGCACGAGAAAGAACGGTAGTTGCATCCAAGTGCGTAAAGGTTGTAGCAGGAGCAGGGTCAGTAAGGTCGTCTGCAGGGACGTAAACTGCCTGTACGGAAGTAATAGAGCCTTCCTTGGTGGAAGTAATACGCTCCTGAAGCTCGCCCATCTCTGTAGCCAGGGTTGGCTGATAACCAACTGCGGAAGGCATACGGCCGAGAAGTGCGGAAACCTCAGAACCTGCCTGAGAGAAGCGGAAGATGTTGTCGATGAACAACAGAACATCCTGGCCCTGATCACGGAAGTACTCTGCAGTAGTAAGACCTGCAAGAGCAACACGCATACGAGCTCCTGGTGGCTCGTTCATCTGACCATAGACGAGGCAGGTCTTGTTAATAACGCCAGACTCAGTCATCTCGAGGAAGAGGTCGGTACCCTCACGAGTACGCTCTCCAACGCCGGTGAATACGGATGTACCACCGTGCTGCTGAGCCAGGTTGTTAATAAGCTCCTGAATCAGAACGGTCTTACCAACGCCAGCGCCACCAAAGAGGCCAGTCTTTCCGCCTCGAACATAAGGCTCGAGAAGATCGATTGCCTTGATGCCTGTCTCAAAAATCTCTGTCTCAGTAGTGAGCTCTTCAAAGAGAGGTGCTGGGTGGTGAATTGGATAATACTCAACGTCTTCAGGAATTTCTCCACCATCAACTGGCTGACCCATAACGTTCCAGACGCGGCCCAGCGTAGATTTGCCTACTGGCATCATCATTGGCTTGCCGGTGTCCTTAACGCGAAGGTTACGCTGAAGACCATCGGTTGACGACATAGCGACGGTACGAACAACACCACCGGGAAGCTGAGACTCAACCTCAAGAACGGTGCTGACGTGACCAACAGGCGTGTCATCCTCTACCGTCAGTGCGGTATAGATGCTTGGAACAGGTCCGTCGAACTTAACGTCGACAACTGGTCCAACTACGCGAACGATTACGCCATCGTCAACGTGCTGATTGCGCTTGTTGAGAATAGCTTCCTCAAAGGAAGAAGTCTCTACTTGCATATCTGACATTACATATCCTCCAATGCTGCAGCACCACCGATAATCTCATTGAGCTCCGTGGTGATTGCGCCCTGGCGTTCGCGATTGTACGTACGGCTAAGAGCGCCTAAGACGTTCTCAGCATTATCAGTTGCAGACTGCATTGCACGACGGCGTGCACCATGCTCGGCTGCAGCAGAATCAAGAAGTGCGTGGAAGATGACCGTCTTGATATAAGCGGGCATCAACGAATCAAGTACCTGAGAAGCAGATGGCGAGAATTGATATTCACTCTTGTTATACGTCTTCACCTGTGAGAGGGCTTCTTCGGTACGTGGTTTATTAGGAATCGTGAGTTTATCGCGCGAAATAGGAAGAAGTTGCTCTGTAACCTGCTCTTGGTCAACACGGTTCTTTGCATGCCA
>CAKAPZ010000124.1 GCA_916720015.1 uncultured Atopobium sp.
GAGTTTGCCATGGCTACTGCTTTGGTATCTGTGGGCACAGCACTCTTTTTCTTCTCAATCTCTGGTTTCTTGCTCAGATTTATGCAGATGCAGAAGGGCTTTTACTACAAGGGTCTTCACTCGTTCATCCTGCGTCAGTTTAATGCCCGCGTTAATACTGCTTGGGTTTCCATCTCTTTAGTCTGCGCTATGCTCTTTGTGGCAGTCTGTGGACTTGGTACGGGTTTCTCGCTTGTTGACTCTATGAACTCTAGCTTTTCTAAAGTCAAAACGTACGATGTTTCTGTACAAATTAATCCAGGCTCAGAGCGCAGTTATACCTCTGGTCCAGCAGATTCGTATGACTACCTTTCTGTAGTGCAGAAGTTAGATCCAGAGTGGGATAAAACTATCAAAAACGCCTTCCAGGTAGATACGTACTATGCTCAAGATAATCCAACAACACCAAGCTTTACGTATAGCACTCTTGATGCTGTAACAGGCAAGCGCCTTGATGATTACTTTACCGGCTATAGCGGTCAGGGAGATCCTGCGCAGCAAAGTGTGACTCTGATGCGAGCTTCTCAGTACAACAAGTTGCGCGTTGCGTCTGGACTTGAGCCTGTTGATTTTGGTACTGACGGTTATATGGTTTGGACACTTGATACTAATCTCACAAAATACTGGCAGGATTCTCTTGCAAATAATCCTGAGCTTACCATTCAAGGTCACAAGCTCCATGCTGTTGGTGGAACACTGGATATTGCTCAGACGCAAGGTGGCCCTTATCTTATGCCTGTAGCTGGAATTGTGGTTGTTGCTGATCAAAGCTTCCCTTCAAGCGTTGTTTTGACCAACTCATACATCTTAGGCAACTACCAAACTCCAGGTGATGCTACTGAAACACAGTTCCAGGGTCAAATTAAGCAGTACTTAGGTGATGGCAGTGTAACGGGAAACGATTCCGATCCGTATTCTTCAATGCTTGTTGTTACTGCTTCTCAATATATTCAAGGTACTGCTGGATTCTCTGGTATTGTGACGTATCTGGCACTGTACATTGGCCTGGTTCTCTTCATTGCGTGTGCTGCTATCCTGGCACTTCAGCAGCTCTCCGAGGCATCGGATAACGCACGTGCCTATCAAGTCCTTGCAGAGCTTGGTGCCGAGAAGGGCCTTGCAAGTCGTGCACTCTTTGTTCAGATTGGCGTGTACTTCCTGTTCCCACTTCTTATGGCAGCTGCACACGCAACATGCGCAATGTCTATTATGGTTTCTGTCATCAAGTCGATTGGCAACTTTGATGTAGCTAGCAGCATTGGTGGAGTGGTTGCAGTCGTAGCTGCTTTGTATGGTGGATACTTCCTGGTTACCTATTTTGCTGCACGCTCGATCATCTTTAGGGGTGCTAAGAGAATGCAATAGTCTGCATCTTCGTGTTGTAAATTCGTGAAAGAAGGACGGATGTTTCTCTGTGGAGCATTCGTCCTTCTCGCTTAGGTAAAATAAAAACGTTATGTCAGATGGTATCTGTGCAGAGTACATACTCAAGGAGGCATCATGGGTCTTTGGTCAAAGGTTAGAAATGTGTTTGTTCCTTCTAATGGAACAGAGCAGCCTCAGAAGGCTACATTTGCTACCAGGGAAGACACTATCTATGCACCAGTTTCTGGTGTCCTGGTAAGCGTACAAGAGGTTCACGATGAGGTAATCTCAAGCGGTCTCTTTGGCCAGGGCTATGGCATTTTGCCCGTTGGTCTTGATTGCGTCTATGCTCCTTGCAATGCTCGCGTTACCGCAACTAATGTAACCAATCACTCAATTGGTCTTACCACTGATACTGGCATTGAGATTCTGATTCACATTGGTGTTGGCACCATCGAGATGAATGGTAAGGGTTTTACTCGTTACGTTCACGCTAATGATGAGGTTAAGGCTGGTACCCCACTGATTTCATTTGATGCTGCTGCTATTGAAGAAGCAGGATATGAGAACGTTGTGGTTGTTACTGTTGTTAATGCAGATCAGTATGAGCGCATCGATCTTATTGGTGAGTCAGGAACGCTGATTGGTGGTCGTCCACTGGTTAAGATTGGCGATCCTCTGATGTGCGTCAAGCACTAGGGTTTCTCGCCATCAAAACATCTGCAATAAACGAGGTTTTACATGCTTAGAGTTACTAAGGCAATTCTTCACGTCTTTGATTTTGAGACGGGAACTAAATACTTCTCTCAATCTACCTTGGATTTAGAGGACCGTCAGACAAAGTCATACGTACAGCGTAGACTGCGTAAAATTACGGCAAATCCAGAGTCTAGACATGGAGAGTTTGCTCCTACCAGCAATTTTGCTGGAGGTCTTCAGGAGTATGCTCACGGAGACGTTGAGTTTGTAGAGTTTTCTCATCAGATTGCTCAGTGGTTCTGGGAAGAGCTTCGTCGCGCAGATGACGTTGAGCAGTGCGATCTTCTTGTAGCGGACTACATTGATACCGATGCTGGTCAGGCGCTTGCTAGTGCTGCTGCAGATGATGAGGACGCTCAGGCTGAGGCATTTGAGGGCGAGGGAAGACGTCTTTTTGCCATCGTACTTCTCCCACGCAAGCAGGCTTTTATCCATGATGTAAACGGTTCTGCAAATGAGATTTTGCGCCAAGATGCAACGCTGCCTTCTCCTACGCAAAAAGTTGATTCGTATGCAGTCATTGATTTAGACACAGGCGCCATTGATTTCCATGACCATGACCGTTCTGTAGCAGGAGAGGGAAAGTTCATCATCCCAGAGCTTTTCCTTGAGTGCACATCAGAGGCGTCTAGTCATGAGGTTATTGGTGAGGTAACCGTTATTGTTCAAGACCTGGCTGAAGAATATGGACTTGAGCCTGCTGTTGAGGTGTCTCGTGCTAAAGCTGCTGTTGCAGAAGCAGCAGAGGTAGAAGAGGTAGTAGACCCTATCAAGGTTGGTAAGCGTATCTTTGAGGAGCGTCCTGAGATTCAGGAAAAGTACGAGGCTCAGGTGGCAAGTAGAGAGCTCCCCGAAGAAGTTCCTGTTAAACGCGGTGTTGCTAACAGAATTGCAAAGAATCATAAGATTCGCACTGATACGGGAATTGAGATTTCATTCCCTTCAAACCTAACGGATCGTCCAGGTTACTTAGAATTTTCTCACGAGTCTGATGGCAGGATTACCATTTCAATAAAAAATGTTGCACATATTGAAAACCGCTAAATCCTATCTCTGACCTCACAATTTAGAGCCAAAACTCCCCGAAATTTGTTTCGGTGAGTTTGTAAATTACGTATCTTTTTGAATATCATCGTGTATCTCGGGTAGAATAGTCTCTCAAAGGTCACACCGTACTACTAAACGTTCTAGGAGACCCTTATGAGTTTAAAGAAACAGCAAAGCACCACCATTGAGGAGCAGAGTGCTGCTCTTTTCAATCGTCGTGATGCCCTTAAGATTTTTGCCGGCATGGGCATTGCTGCCGCTGCCGTTACTGCATCTCTGATTAACACCCGTCCTGCTTTTGGTGTTACCCAGGCTCAGATTGATGCTGCTCGTAGCGATTACGATGCTGCTCAGAAGCTGCTCGATGAGATTTCTAATGAAGTCTCCAACATGCAGGCAAGCCTCAATGACACTAACTCTCAGATTGGCGCTATTTCTGATCAGATTGCAGATAAGCAGAATCAGATTGA
>CAKAPZ010000125.1 GCA_916720015.1 uncultured Atopobium sp.
GTTACACGAAATCAAGAAGCGAGAAAAGACTTATTTTGCAGATGTGGAGACTTGCGCACGCCTGACGCCGAGAAACCCGTGGGCTCGCAAGCCCTGCGCACCTCCACGCAAGTCCGCGCACCATCGCACCCCTCCACGCGCAACACGTCCGCTCCTACTCCACCAGCTCAACGTGGATGGACTCCGCGATCTTCTCGACAAGCGCAAAGTCGCCCAAGCCAGCGCTCATCGCAACGTTTCCGCCGGTAGCCATCGCGCGCGTCAGGGCCTTCTCGACAGCCATCGGGTCGTCAAGCCAGATTGACATGAAGCTTGCCAGCGTAGAATCGCCCGCGCATGCCGTCGAAAGCACCTCTACCTGCGCAGCATTTGCGTGCCAGACGTGCTCGCCGTTGAAGAAATACGCGCCTTCGCCACCAAGCGTGAGCAGGATGTTCTTTGCGCCGCGCTCGTGAATCTTGTGGAGGGCGAGAAGAACGTCGGCCTCGTTATGGACGTCGACACCAAAGATCTCTGCCACTTCTTCGTCGTTTGGCTTAATGAGCAGCGGTTTTTTCTCGACAAGTTCTGCGAGGTGTTTATGAGAGATATCCAAAACCAGCTCAGCGCCACGCTCATGGCAAAGATCAAAGAGCTCATCGTAGAAGGTTGGATCCATCTCAGGAGAAAGCGAACCAGAAACCACCAGAACGTCCAGGTCGGGAGCATTGCGCAGCAGCTCAAGCATCTCGTCCTGCTTGGAGCGAACAACGGGGGCACCCGCATTAGGGAACTTGAGCTCGCCCTCGGGCGTAGTAACAAAGATGTTTACGCGGGTGATGCCGTCAATCCACACGGGATTGACCGGGCAAACCTTGGATGCCTCTTCAACAATGTAGTTGCCAGAGAAGCCACCAAAAAAACCCAGGATAGTGGACTCAACGCCGTAGTGAGCAAGCGTAAACGAAACGTTAAGACCCTTGCCATTTGGTGTGTAAACAGCGTCGGTTGTGCGGTTGACGTGCGTATATGAAGGAACTCCCGAGTTGACGTTCATGTCGATAGCAGGATTAGTGGTAAGTGTATAAATCATCAAAGCTCCCTCTGAAACAAATATGGACCCGACGAAATCGCCGAGTCCATATTTTACTTCGATTATCTGAGTCTGCACCCAAACTGTACGTAAATTCTGGGCAAAACTCAAACGGTACCGAGTGTGTGCTAAGCGTAAAGCTTAGTCCTCGACCAGCTTGTTGCCGTTCTTGCGGTACTCGTATGCCTTGAAAGCAACAAAGAGAATACCACCAACAACAGCGCCAATGAGAATAGCGAGAACCCACTTAAGGCCGCCATCGACAACGGGAAGAACCAGGAAACCACCGTGAGGTGCTGGGTCATGAACGCCAAAGAGCAGCGTCAGGATGGAGCCGATGGAAGAACCGATCATCATGATAGGCATGACAGGCCAAATGTTCTTGGTCATGAATGGAATAGCGCCCTCGGTAATGTGGGTGCAGCCAAGAACGAAGTTGACCAGACCAGCGTTGAAGTCGGACTTGGTGAAATATTTCTTACCAACGACAACAGCAAAGGTGGTGATCAGTGGAGGAACAATACAAGCAGCAGAAACTGCAGCCATGAAGTTAGTACCAAACTCATAGGTTGGGGTACCAACACCAGCAGCAAGAGCCTCGGTCAGAAGTGCAGTACCGGTAACGTAAGCTGCCTTGTTGACTGGGCCGCCCATGTCAAATGCGGCCATGCAACCAATTGCAAGACCAAGGACAATTGGACCAGAAGCAGACAGACCGCGCAGGAAGTTCATCATGCCGGTGTTGATTGCTGCCATTGGACCAGAAATACCCAGCATAACCAGGCCAACAATGGTGGTGGAAAGCAGTGGGTACAGGAAGATTGCCTTCAGGCCATCAAGGTTCTTTGGAAGACCTGCAAGGAGCTTCTCAAGACCAACGATGACATAACCGGCAAGGAAGCCGCCGACGATACCGCCCAGGAAGCCAAAACCAACGCCAGCGCCACCAGCATCAATCATGCCAGTGGTAGGGTTAATTGGAAGACCCTGGATAGCAATCATACCTGCAACAAAACCAGGAACCAGAGCAGGACGCTTACCGATAGACTCAGCAATGTAAGCAGAAAGAACTGGAACCATAAGGCCCATTGCAATGCCGCCGATAATCTTGAGCATGGCAGCAAAGCTGTTGTAGTCAGGTGCAGTGGAGCTGAAGGAAGTAATACCCCAGAGGAATGAAACTGCAGTCAGAACACCACCAGCAACAACAAAGACCAGCATGTGGCTGACGCCGTTCATGAGGTGCTTGTAGATGATGTGGCCTACAGACTCCTTCTCAATGGTGCTCGAGACTGGAGCGTCGTCTGCCTCTGCAAGCTCGCCCTCAGGCTGAGCAACAAGAGCACGGTCGATAAGACCCTCTGCATCCTTAATAGCTGCAGTAACACCAACATTTACCATTGGTTTTCCGGCAAAACGCTCAGCCTGAACGTCCTTATCGGCAGCAACAACTACTGCCTTGGCGTTCCTAATCTCAGCTGCGGTGAGCTCGTTCTCTACACCGACCTGGCCGTGCGTCTCAACCTTAATGGTAAGACCTTTAGCTGCGGCGGCCTTCTCCAGGGCCTCCTTAGCCATAAAGGTGTGCGCAATACCGGTTGGGCAACCAGTAGCAGCAACGATGTCATACTTTGACTCGTCAGCCACAGCACTCCCCTTTCATCCTAGTGCTCGGAATTGTTCCAAACACAACCAAAAAAGCTGCTCAATGTTAGCACCGAGCAGCTTAAATGACCATACTTTTACGTAAAAAATCAGTCACTTGGTTATGTTTTCAGGTACCTCAAAGACGCGCGAGAAACGCGAACCTCAATCGTAGGATGCACGCACCTACTCTGCGTTCTCCTGGCCAAAGCGTTCTTTTCTCAGGCGCAGCGCCTCGTATGCGCAACCATACATTGCAGCCTGATTGCCCAAGCTAGCAGCCTCAATACGAGCACTCTTACTTACTGGCAGAGCGTACTGCTCAAAACTCTCGCGAAGCTCAGTAGCAAATGTTGCAAACGAGCCCGCAACACCGCCGCCAATCAAGAACATGGCAGGATCAACCACGCACGAAACCTGTGCCATAGCAAGTCCCAGGTAGTGACACATTTTGTGGATAGCAAGAGTTGCACATTCATCACCCTGAGCATGAGCTCTAAACACAGATACGGTATCAGTCTCGTGCTCAATGTTTACAGGAACAACGCCTCGAGCAACGCATTCCTCCAGGTACAGGCGGACAACTCCCTTAGCGGAAGCGTACTGCTCCAAGCAGCCGTGACGACCGCAACCGCAGGTCAGCGTCTCTTCTGGCTCAACAATGATGTGACCAATCTCGCCGCCAGCGCCAAAAGCACCTGCAGCAAGCTTGCCGTCTACGACAACACCTGCGCCAACGCCTGTTCCCAGCGCAATCAGCACAAACGAAGGCACGCCCACAGCAACGCCAGCCCAGGCCTCGCCCAGAGCTGCAGCGTTAGCGTCGTTGACAAACGCGATGGTTGCGTTTGGCAGGCACATATTGATTGACTGCACCAATCCCTCAGGGTCAATGTCTACATTGGCGAGAAGACCAACGGTTCCGTCATCTGCAACAGGACCTG